>JBCBST010000102.1:0-11735 GCA_039819115.1 Bacteroidota bacterium | reverse complement strand
TAATGGCTCCGGCCCATAATTAATCCGCTTATTATTCCATGAAAATACACGAGTATCAAGCCAAAGAAATTTTAAAGCAATACGGAGTAGCTGTTCCTGCTGGTATTGCGGCCACAACAGTAGAAGAAGCAGTGGAAGCTGCACAAAAGATGCAGGAGCAAGGAACTTCGTTGTTTGTTGTTAAGGCTCAGATTCATGCTGGCGGCCGGGGAAAAGGGCGCACAAAGAAGAACAACGCCAAAGGGGTAATTTTGTGCAAAACGGTTGAAGAAGTGAGAGAGGCAGCCGAATCGTTATTGGGAGATGTACTGGTAACCATCCAGACCGGTGAAGAAGGGCAGTTGGTTCAACGGCTATACGTCACGGATGGGGTCGACATTAAGCAAGAGTTTTATCTTGGGATTTTGCTCGATCGCGGCGTTTCTAAGAATGTGATTATGGCTTCTACGGAAGGTGGGGTCGAAATTGAAAAAGTCGCGGAAGAAACACCAGAGAAAATCATTAAAGAATGGGTAGAGCCGGGTATGCCCCTGCAGGTAAATCAGGCAAGACGCATCGCTTTTGAATTGGGGCTGGAAGGAGCGGCACTTAAAAAGGCGATCAAGTTTATCATGGCCCTGTATAAAGCGTATGAGGAAACCGACTCCGATATGTTTGAGATCAATCCGTTGATCGTAACACCGGATGATGATATCTATGCCCTCGATGCAAAAGTAACATTTGATGGAAACGCGCTGTACCGACATGCTGATCTAGCTGAGTTGAAAGACGAAGCCGAAGAGGATCCATTTGAACTGGAAGCCGGTAAGTATAATCTGAACTACATCAAGCTGGATGGAAATGTAGGTTGTATGGTAAACGGAGCCGGATTGGCTATGGCTACTATGGATATCATCAAACTATCAGGTGGTGAGCCTGCCAACTTCCTGGATGTGGGTGGTGGTGCTAATGTGGATACCGTTAAGAACGGATTCCGCATCATACTGGAAGATCCAAACGTGAAAGCGATCCTGATTAATATATTCGGTGGAATCGTGCGTTGTGATCGGGTTGCAAACGGCGTAATTGAAGCCGTGAAGGATCCGGAAATTGCACAGAAAGTGAAAAATGTGCCGATTATTGTGCGGCTTCAGGGAACCAATGCTGCCGAAGCTAAAGAAATCATTGATAACTCCGGATTGAACGTGATTTCTGCGGTGTTATTAAAAGAAGCTGCCGAAGCGGTATCAAAAGTACTCGCCGCATAACACGGAGTCGTCTTTTTTTAATTAGCGAATGTGAAAGCCCGGTTGCGAGATCGGGCTTTTTTATTTGGGGTAGGTTAGACCAATTCGGGCTTGATCATCCCGTTTTTTACTTCTTCGTAAAACGATACATACTGGTCTACGATAAAATCCTGATTGAACCGTTCGGCATGTTTGCGGGCATTAGAAGACATCGTCGCGTGCAGCTCTGGATTGGTAAGGATCTGGAATGCACGTTCGGCCATACAGTCCACATCGTCCAGATCACATAAAAATCCTGTTTCTCCTTCCACATTCACTTCAGGCAGGCCACCAATATTTGAACTGATTACCGGGACGCTACAGCTCATAGCCTCCAGAGCCGCTAACCCAAATGTTTCTGAACCCGATGGAATCAAAAACAAGTCGGCTATAGAAAGCACTTCTTCTACCTGCTCCAGCTTGCCAAGGAACCGAACATGTTCGCAAATGCCTAAATCCCGGCACTGCTGCTCTGTTTTTTGACGATCAGGACCATCTCCGACCAGTAGTAACTTTGCTTGGATGTTATGCTTCAGTATTCGGTCAAAAACGGTTATTACTTCGGGTACACGCTTTACTTTCCGGAAGTTAGATACGTGCACCACCACTTTTTCATCATTGGGGCAAATCGCTTTTTTGAAGTGGCTCTTGTTTGATTTTTGAAACCGTTCAAGGTCAATAAAATTCGGCACTACCCGGATATCCTGATTGATATCAAAGAGCCGGTTGGTTTCTTCTTTCAGATATTCCGAAACAGCGGTTACTCCATCACTTTTATCAATGGAAAATTCCACTACATCTTTGTAGCTGGGGTCGCTTCCTACCAAAGTAATATCTGTTCCATGAAGCGTAGTGATTATAGGAACGTGTACCCCTTTTTCGGCTGCAATTTGTTTGGCTAAATATGCACTTGTAGCATGTGGAAGCGCATAATGAACGTGCAATAGGTCGAGTTGCTGATACTCAATCAGGTTAACCATTTGAGTAGCCAGGGCTAACGCATAAGGCGGGTACTCAAATAAGGGGTATGAGTTAACCGAGACTTCGTGATACTCGATATTTGTATTTAAAATATCTAACCGCGCGGGGCGCGCATAACTGAGTACATGAATTTTGTGTCCTTTTGAGGCTAATGTTTTAGCTAATTCAGTAGCTACAACCCCACTTCCTCCAAAAGTAGGATAACAGACGATACCAATATTCATGCGTTAGGCTTCATTAATTATTGTGAGACAGGAACATAACCCAAACCTTTATACAATGGTTCTATTCATTTTGGGAAATTAAAAATGATCTAAGAAACCAGGGTAACGTGATTATCCAAAGTTCCAGTTAACACCTCTTCCTATTTCCGGATCGGGGTAATTCCAGTCTACTGCACCCTGGTCGCAGGCATACATACATGTTCCACATTCAATACAATCCTCTACCTGAAAGTGAACCTGGCCTGTTTCATCCATAGTGTAACAATTAGCGGGGCATACCCAGGTGGTACATTTGTGTGGGCAGGTAGAGTTACAGATATCGGTATCCACAATAATATGAGGCTTAATCTCCGATTTTGCCTGGTTTCGGTAATTAACTAATCCGAGTTGTTCAGAAAGCTTCAATAGTTTCATGATTCTGCTATTTAATCTTAAAGACTGACGCCAATAGATAATTGTTTATTGTTCACTTCTCACTTTTGTTTTAAAGCGATTTCCCGGCTTTTATTCCGAGTTTTGCCAATTCCCAGAGTGAAGCATGGCGTTTTATGGCGCCGCGAAGCATCTGTCGGGATTTTGGAGTAGGTTCATTTTTAATGGTGAAAAATTGTCGTCCAAAGTCACATACCAGATTCGGTACTTTATGCTGCATCGTATCGGTATGTAACAGATGTACCGCATTCTGGAAGCCACGTATATCTTTCATGATATAGCTTTCATCCATTTTAGTACGGTAGCTTTTCAGTGTGGTAGAGGTGTAATCATTCTTTGCTTTGGCTTCCACAATGGTTTCAGCGGCAAGTATACCTGAGCGCATGGCATAATCCATCCCCTGGATGGCTTTTCCGGCGTTCATCAATAAATTTGCGGCTTCACCGGCAAGTAATATTCCGTCTTTATACAGCTGTTTGGGCATTACCCGGGAATCACCGGAAGATACCACATGAGCAGAATACTCAACGACTTCCCCACCCTTGATGGTATCAGCTATGGTAGGATGGCTCTTGAAATGATTGAGCACATCGTACGGCTTCTGCTGCTTTTCACGTAAATCCTTCAACCCAAGAACCAGGCCTAGCGAAATAGTATCCCGGTTGGTATACAAAAAACCCCCACCTTCTATACCGTTAGTGGCCCAGCCTACAAATTCATTACTCATCCCGCTTAAACCATTCAACTGAAACCGATCTTCCAGTACGCTTTGATCAAATCGGATAATCTCTTTAATGCCGGTTAACATATGATCGGCAGGCACATACTTATCTTGCAGTCCAACCTGTCTGGTGAGCAGATTGTTTACACCCTCAGCTATAATTACCGAGTCGGCATAGAATTCGTCTTCCCCGGTTTTAATCCCAACAGCTTTATCATGTTCAAGCAGCACTTCATCTACTTTAATGTCAGTAGCAATGAAAGAGTCCATCGGGTATTCGCTGGCATCGATTGCTTCCTGAACTTTTCCTGAAAGCCAGTTATCAAATTTCGATCGCAGAACCACGACACCGGTGTAGGGTGTTTCATTAAAATGGGAGGATTTAAAGTCGAGCGAAAAGGTAGACTGTTCATCCATAAAGGTAAGCCGACGGTGGTTAATATATCGCTCCCAGCCTCCATCTTCCTCCTTCCAGTAATTGGGTACCAGTTTAGCTAAATCACTTCCCCATAATACCCCACCAGAAACATTTTTTGCCCCGGCAAACTCTCCGCGTTCGATGAGCATAAACTTGACATTATTTCGCGCGAGAATCATAGCAGCAGCCAGGCCGGCGACACCTCCACCTATTACAATACAATCAAACTTATCTTCCATATCGTTAGCTCTGAACCTTTACTTTTAAAAGATTGGCCCAATGGCGCATGCCCTGGACTCAGTGCGGTACTAGTTGCCCTTAATGCGCTTTATCTCTTCTATAAACGGAGGCAGTACCTTGTACAAATCTCCAACTATACCGTAGTCTGCGATTTCGAAAATAGGAGCGTCGGCGTCTTTATTGATGGCCACAATCACTTTACTGTTCGTCATACCAGCAACATGCTGAATGGCTCCCGAAATTCCAACAGCAATATATAGCTGAGGTGAGACAACTTTTCCAGTCTGACCAATTTGAAGGGATGGATCATATACACCAGATTCGGTGAGTGCACGGGAAGCTCCAATACCAGCATTCAAAACAGAGGCTAATTCAGCCACTAAAGCTTTACCTTCCTCATCCTTGATTCCGCGTCCGGCAGCCACAATAGCTTCCGCTTCGTTTAAATCTACCGTGTCACCCGTTGCTGTTACGATTTCTCTTAGGGTAGCTTTTAGCTCGCCATCATTTAAAGAGAAAGGATGAGTTATGGTCTCAGCCTGTACCGGAGATTCAATCAAATCGTAGGATCCGGACCGTACGGAAACCAACACATGCTCATGGTTCGCCTCCGTATTAGCCATTACTTTGGCCGCCATAACCGGTCGTTTTGCAGATACGCCTCCATCGGTTACATCAAAGGAAGCAACATCAGGTATAACAGCGGCCTGTTCACCGGCAGCCAGTGCACCTAGAATATCTTTTACCCCTTCTGTAGATGCAAAGGCAAATACACTTGGTTTTACGGATTCAAACACGCCATGTAATGCTTTTAACAGAGGCGTGTTCATATGATTGGCGAATGCCTCATCTTCAATAACATGTATTTTTGAAGCTCCATAAGTCTGGACTCCCTCTACATAGGATGAAGCGCTGGCATCCACAATTACAGCTTCACAACCCAGGTTATGTGCGTCGGCTAATTGTTTGGCCCGGGAAAGAACTTCAAGAGAAGAGCGTTTTATTTTGCCCTCTGTTATGGCGATGTAAGTAAGAATAGAACTCATAAGTAAGTCGAATAAAATGAAATAGAACGATCAGAATATCTACTGATAACCGATAAAGGAGTTAAAGAACGCTTGCCTGGGTGTCAAGTAACCCGGCTACTTGTTTTGCAATATCTTCTGCTTCACCCTCGTACTTTTTACCAGCCTGTCGGGCCGGTTTTTCTTCATAGGAAGTGATTTTGGTCGTAGCGTTAAGCAGTGACTCATCAAGCGTTAGTTCATCCAATTTTACCTGGGTAACCGGCTTCCGTTTTGATGCCATAATGCCTTTCAGATTCGGAATTCTGGGCTCATTCATATCATTGGAGCAGGTTACAGCGCAGGGGAGAGGCAAAGCAATCATTTCCTGTCCGGTATCTCCCTGTCGTTTTACAACCAGGTTTTCCCGGTCGATGTCTAAACCAACGGCGTTTGTGGTGTAGGGTAAATCTAAGTGTCGGGCAACCATACTCCCTGTTAAGCCGGAATCGGTGTCTTGCGATTGTTTTCCCAGAGAAAGCACATCAAAAGTTTTATCTTTCAGGAAGCTGGAGAGGATATGGGCATATGAACCGGAATCGAACACATGGTCTCCATCTGTCATAATGTGAGTAGCCGTGTGTGCACCCATGGCCAATGCCTTACGAATGGTTTCTGCTGCTTTCGCCTGCCCAATACAAACGACTTCAACCTCTCCTCCGTGTTTTTCGGTAAGTACCAGAGCTTCCTCTACGGCAGAGGCATCGTAGGCGTTTAACACCATTCGATCAGCGTCCTGGATTAATTCTCCGTCTTTAATCTGTAAAGGTGCGTACACATCGGGCACCATTTTTATGCAAACGTAAAACTTCATAAGGTCTTGATGAGGTTAGCGTGGAACCGCTTTTTTGAGTGCGTGAATATACAAAATGAGGCTCAAAGAACTATGAAAAAATTAGTTCTGTAATTGTTCATATTCCGAAAGATGCCCCTGATCTGCTTCCTGAAGGATGGCATAAAGCTCAAGTCGCTGATCGGTTTCTGCCCCGTCAAATAAGGCCGGAATCTCGCGATATTTCGTATCGAAGAAGATATCATATAAGTACACATCGGTGGTTTGTCGTTTGGCATCACGGATAAGTCGCAGAGATTCAACCAGTGCGGTTCTGGATGCTTCGGTATCCTGGACAAAGCTATCTAATCCCAGACGATGATACTGATAAATGGCTGTTCGGAACCCATAGTATGCCGGATTAAGTAAATTGGTAACCAGTGTGAACCGATTTCTACGGTTGTTTGCTGTTCTGGACCAGCCGACCGCATTATTTGACTGAGCCAGATTCATAATATCCTGCGCGCGCTCATAATAGGGCGTTCCTCCCCGATCAGAGAAGGTATCGAAGTCAATACCTAGGATCGTGAGCATATAGAAATCAAGAAAACCTGTGACAGTATCAAACTGGAATTCATCGTGGATTAAATTGGTGCCCTGGGGGAAACTGAACTGCCAGGTATTATCAGAAAGCAGCACACTGGAGGTTTCAGAATTGGTGCCATAAATGGGGCGACGGACTACAAAATTCACCTGTGCATTAAAATCAAAGCTCGATTGGTTCCCGCTGGTGAAAATTACTGTGATTTGACAGTTAATTCGTTCCTGTTCCAGAATATCAGCCTCCGTCCATTGAAACTCATTGATATAGGCTCTTACCGTTGGGATAAACTCAGCCTCAAGATAGCGGAATGCATCTCCCTGCAGGTTTTGCTGATCGATGGTGACATCACAATTAAACTCCTGCGCCTGGCTGGAACTGCTCATCCATAAAACACTGCAACATATAATGAATACTTGCGCGTTAATACGCCATATTTTATTCAAATGCGTCGAATCTGTCATATTTATCTAACTTATAACACATGATACGAATACGTGCTGACGGATATAAAATTTCTTTGTGTGTAGCACTGACCCTGTATTTTTCTTTCCAACTTAAAGCTCAACTACCGATGGGGTCACGGGCCTTAAGCCTTGGACAGGCAGTATCTGCCTTACCGAATGGGCAATGGTCGGTTTTTGGAAACCCGGCGCTATTGCACAGCGATGGGGTTTCACTGGGGTTTTACAGTATTCGCAATTACGGGATTACAGCATTGACCGATGTTTCGGCAACGAGTGCATTCATTACAAAACTTGGAACGGGAGCGGTGGGGTTTCATCGATTTGGTGATGAGCTATTCAATGAAACAAGAATAAGGGCAGGTTACCAAAACGAAATAAGAAACGTCAAGATGGGGGTGATCGTGAATTACACGCACATTTCGTTTGGTGGAGACTATGGGGCTGGAGGCGCAACAGGAGTTGATCTTGGGATAGCCGCGCCCTTGACGGAAGGGCTTTGGTTAGGAGCAATAGCTGTTAACATAAATCAGCCTCAATACCGCTTTGCTGCCTACCATGAGGATTTGCCCCGTAGTTTAAGTTTGGGGTTGACCTATCGGCTTGATGAGAACGCATTATTTGCGCTCGATATGATTAAGGACACCCGCTTTCCGATGTCTTATCGCGGCGGGATAGAGCTTGACATTCTGAATGTATTACACGCACGCATAGGTGTTACCACCGAACCCTTAACCTATGCATTTGGTATAGGATATCAGACCAAACGGTGGGCTTTTAACATAGGTCTGCAACGACACGAAGAAGAACTCCTGGGATTAAGTCC
This sequence comes from Bacteroidota bacterium, assembly GCA_039819115.1. Classification (GTDB taxonomy): domain Bacteria; phylum Bacteroidota; class Rhodothermia; order Balneolales; family Balneolaceae; genus JBCBST01. The sequence continues at coordinate 3,727 of JBCBST010000102.1, read as the reverse complement.
GGGAATTGATTTTTCTGCATTCGTGAATCGATGATGCACCAGATGCTTTTCCTGTTTGTACTTTTTTTGCCCTGTTCATTATGCGCTCAAGTTGATACGGCTAAAATAGCGTTGGAAAACCAACTGGAACAGGTATTCGAAGAGCTGGATACGGAAGTGACGGGTGCAACTGGTGAACAGTTTACCCAGTTTCTGGAAGACCTGTCATCAAAACCGGTAAACATAAATCGGGCATCATTAGAAGACCTGATACAAATACCGGGGATAAACCTGAACATTGCATGGGCAATGATAGATCGTCGGGAAGAAACACCTTTCGAAACAGTCGATGAACTTATCAATGTAGGTGGGATTGGAAAGGTCACATTACGACGAATTAAACCCTATATAACGGTTAGTTCCGGGGCGGAACGGTTTTCCGATTGGTATATCAGACCTGGTTATTGGACCCATAACGGTAATGTTCAAGTCATATCCCGGTATCAGACCGAGTTACAGTCCCAAAGGGGGGGTCAAATACCAGATACTGCGGGTGGTTATCTCGGTAGCCGGTTTAAGTATTACCAACGCGTTCAATACAGGAGTGATCATCTCCAGATTAATATGACTCAGGAAAAAGACGCTGGTGAGCAACTTAGAGGTATTAACGATTTTGATTTTAACTCAGGTCATATTGCGCTACATAATAACGGTCGGCTCAAGTCGCTCGTTATCGGCGATTACAGTCTGAGTTTTGGTCAGGGTATGGTGCTATGGGCAGGAGGTGCAATAGGAAAAAGTCGCGATGTAACCGGAGGGGTAAACAGAAGTGAACGCGGGGTGCGTCCATATTCATCCGCTCAGGAAACCAATTTTTTTAGAGGAATTGCAGCCACGTTTGGTGATGAGATCGAGGTGACTGGCTTTTTCTCATCCCGGCCCAGAACAGCGTCAGTGATTGCTGAAGATACCACCCGTTTTCCCAGCACCAGTGGATTGCATCGTACACCAAATGAGAATGAACGGCGCAATAACATGAATCAAATGGTAACAGGAGGACGCATACGGTATACTACCCATACGGGGATTATTGGAGTAACCGGGTATTACAATCAATTCAGTACGTTTATAGCAGGTTCAAGACGTAATACGTTCAATGGGCAAGAACAAACAGCATGGGGAATCGACTATCGAGGCATGGTTCATTCTGTGTTGGTATTTGGTGAGATAGGACGAACGGGCCAGGGAGCTTATGGCGGGATTGCCGGGTTAAAGGCTTCGTCTGGAGCGCTTACTCAATGGACGCTCTCGTACCGGAATTATGCTTCTGATTTCCATTCTTTTTTGGGGGATGGATTTGGAGAAGCCTCTGGTAGTCCGGGTAATGAAGTTGGGTTATATGCAGGGCTAAAACACCGCCTCACTTCAAGGCTTTCATTAAGTACATATATTGATCAGTATCGTTTTCCGGATGCGCGTTTTGGTGCCCATCAGCCTACGCAGGGGTTCGATGTATTGGGCTTGGTTGAAGTTCGTTTTACACCCAAACTATCTGGATATGTGCTTATTCGAAACGAACGTAAAGAAGAGGAATTTGAACGTGAGGTAAGTACAGGAACTTTTGCCCGACAACTAGGTCAAGACAGCAGGTTTAGCGCCCGCACTCATTTAGAGTTTCAGGTGCACCCAAACCTACGCTTGCGCTCACGATTTGAACTCGTTCGAAATAGAGAAGCGGGTCAACAATGGGAGAAAGGCCTTCTTATGTACCAGGATATTCGGCTTCAATTACATGCAAAAATGCAGATTGACGCAAGAATTTCGGTTTTCGATACCGACAGTTTCAGTACAAGGGTATATCAGTTTGAAAATGATCTGCTTTTTGTACTTACAAACACGGCATTGTTTAATAGTGGCCAGCGGTCATATCTCCTCGTAAAATACACACCACTTCCATATCTTGACTTTTGGCTCAAATACGGAGTAACCGTATATGAGAATCTTCAAACCATTAGTAGTGGGCTTAACACAATTCAAGGTAACGTACGGAATAGTATCGGTCTGCAGGCCCGGCTTAGGTTTTGAAAACCTTCGTACGCCGAAAGGTAAATCCGAATGACGCTAGAAGGCTGGACGGTTATTGGCATACTTGTTTTTTGTCTGACCCTGTTAATAGGCACGTCTATTTCTCTGGATTTAATTCTTTTCGGAGGGCTCTCGCTTATTCTGATTTTAGGCATCGTTCCCATTGAAGTTGGACTTTCTGGTTTTTCAAACGAGGGTATGCTTACCGTAGGAGTACTGTACGTGGTAGCTGCGGGTTTAAAGGAAACCGGTACTATTCACATGCTCACTCAAAGAATTCTAGGCAGTACCACATCCGTTACCGGTGCTATAGCACGAATTATGGCACCTGTGATGGGTATGAGTGCGTTAATGAATAACACCCCAATTGTTGCGTCATTCATTCCAGCCATAGAACGATGGGGTAGAACCATGAATATTCCAGCCTCAAAGCTCTTAATTCCATTAAGTTATGCAGCCATTCTTGGTGGGGCTTGTACCTTAATAGGCACCAGTACCAACCTGATAGTAAACGGATTACTCCTGGAAGAACCTACTGTACGGGGGTTAGGATTATTTGAGCCGGCCTTAGTCGGTATTCCTTGCGCCGTTGCCGGTTTTCTGTATTTAACCCTGTTTGGAAATATACTCCTGCCCAATAGGGGATCAGGTTTTGACTCTTTCAAAGACCCTAAAGAGTATACCATAGAAATGGAAGTAAATGGCCCCTTAGATGGCCAAACGGTCGAAAAAGCGGGATTGCGGCAATTGCCTGGCCTGTTTCTTGTTGAAGTGGTGCGGGGAGAGGTTAGCTTTCCCGCGATAAGCCCTGATTTTACCTTGAAAAGTGGAGATCGATTGATTTTTGCGGGAATTGTAGATTCTATTGTTGATTTGCAACAAATTCCGGGGTTACAACCGGCTAATACACAGGTATTTAAATTGAACTCTCCTAAACGAGAACGTAAATTGTTTGAAGCTGTGGTGTCATCTTCTAATTCCATAGTTGGTAGGACAATAAAGGAGGGAGCATTCAGAAATCGGTTTAATGCCGTTGTGCTTGCCGTTTCCAGAAGCGGAGAACGCGTAAGAGAGAAGGTTGGTAATATTACACTTAAGGCGGGCGATACCTTATTAATCGAAGCATCAGCTAACTTTGATCGCCGTTATCGATATTCCAGCGAGTTTTATTTGATTAGTTCCTTATCGGGTTTAGCAAATAAGGAATCTTCGAAATCAATGATTGCCGTTTTGATCTTATTGGGCATGGTTGGACTGGCTGCATCAGGAATATTGTCGATGTTCAAGGCAGCATTGCTTGCAGGAGGAGCACTATTGGCTACTCGTGTGTTTCGCTATTCGACGGCATTGGAAAGCATCGACTGGAGAGTATTGGTAGCTATTGCATCCTCTATTGGCCTTGGTGGAGCGTTGCAATTTACAGGGGTTGCGGAGCATATAGCGATGAATATGCTTTCTATCTCAAACGATAATCCTTACTTCTTGCTGGGCATCGTGTACTTGTGTACCTGGTTGCTAACAGAAATGATAACTAATACTGCTGCTGCTGTTCTTATGTTTCCTTTCGCTTTTTCGCTAGCATCTGAACTAGGGATTGATTTTGTGCCCTTTGCCATTGTTATGATTATGGCGGCATCGGCCAGTTTTGCGACTCCCATTGGAT
>JBCBST010000101.1:0-11776 GCA_039819115.1 Bacteroidota bacterium | reverse complement strand
GAGATGCATAGTACTGCTATACTTTCAGGCAAATGATAGTGGTATCGTCTACCAATTGGTAGTCACTGAATTTTTGTACCACTTTTTTTACTTCCTGGGCAATCTCGTATGCCGATAACAATTCCGTATCAATGCTTTCAAGGAGCCGGGGAACTTCATCGAATCCATAACGCTCTCCATGTTCATTTTCGGCTTCCGGTAATCCATCGGAGTACATCATTAAAACATCCCCTTTTTTCATCCGGAACTCTTGAGCGCAGTACCTGGTATCGGCTTTGAAGCCTAAAGGAAACTTAGGACTTGGTGTCTGAATGAACTCTGCCACCCCATTCCGTTTCAACACCGGCTTACAGTGCCCGGCATTGGCCACCGACACCATACCCGACTGTATATTATACCGTGCGATACAGCAGGTAATGAACGTACGCCGGTCGGTTCGATTGTACAGAGGTTCTGCTACGGCTGTCAGAATTTCATGAGGTTCATTTTCTTTTAAACGGGATAACAGTAATCCACTGGTGAAAATAGCGGGCATGGCAGCCTGCATCGCTTTCCCGGATACATCTACCATGGTCATAACCAAGGCTTCGGGATTACCGGATGTATCGTTAACCAGAACGTAATCAAAAAAGTCGCCTCCTACTTCAAAAGAAGGGAGGAAGAAACCATATACATCAAATCCATCCGCTTTGGGAGGCTGAAGGGGCATAAGCTTGTATTGGCTTTCTCTGGCCATCTCGATTTCCCGCTCCACCCGTAGATGCTGAGCCTCCCGCTGTTCATAATCCGGGATGTATTCTCCCACATCAGAAGCGGAACGCCCCCATTTTAATACAACTAATGAGTACAAGACAGGACCAGCAATAACAATACCCTGAACCCATAACACGGCAGCCAATTCGCTGCTTGGAGAATTCACGTATGGCATCATTAACAGGATGCAGCAAAACACCCACCATGCGGTGTTTACCGTTACAATGCCAAATAAGTGATAAGTCGCCACCAGAATGATACTTAGCCCTCCAAAAATGAGTACATCCTGGTACACATCGCCACTAGTGCCAATTAACCGACCTAATGTTGCGGTAAGTAACGAGGTGGCGACGATACTAAGAACAATGGAAACCAACCGGGGGCGCACCCAATTCTTCAATGCCCCGGCGATAAAACCCACTTGTCCAAATCCCACCATCCATACCGTGGTCCAGGCGCTCATGTTAATCGTAAGCATTTTGATGGGAATACTCGCCTCACCGTAGCCAAACTGACTGTCGGTGGGGTAATATACGGTATTGGTCAGGTACACACCGGTTGCAAACACTCCCAGAAGCACCCCGGCAATTACAAATCCATGAAGCATGGCTGCACCACTCTCTTTCACAAAAAATATGCGTTGCCAGGCCGCATCGATAATAGCCAGCTGATCATGTTTTTGTTTACGGGCAAACGCTTCCCAACATACATAAGCCATGGCGGCATACATTCCTACAATGATGCCAAATAATCCGTCGTTGATGACCGAACTGAACATACCCGTCTGATCATAAAAACGGTGGTACGTAAAAAACCCATAGAAAAACCGCCATCCATAAATACCCAAAGCAATAGTCAGAAACATAAACAGGGCGCGCCGCCATAGTACCTGTCCTTTGAATATGATCACAAATCCTATAATGAATACGGAAAGCGCCAGAATGATCGCCGCAACAATGAGTACCTGGAAAAAAGGATCATCTGGATTGTTCTGGATACTATTTAAATCATCCGGTTCGTCAGCAAATTTTGCTGCAAACCACGCAATTTTATATCCTATTTCTGTTCGGAAACCAAGTTGATCATCATACTCTCGTACTGCAGGTACCAGACCTAATTCGAGACGATCGGGTCCGGGCTTACCTTCTTTTTTGATCCAGCTGAGATTGATCAGATTCTCTCGTTTGTCTTCCTCCGTTCTGGAGTCAACGTTTACCGGTATTTCCTGTCCAGACTCCAGCATAATGGTAGTATCATACACGGAGGCGGTCTGCGTGATGTAATCATTCAGATTGTACTCAAAGAAATCTCCTACAATCTGTTGCCCGATCGATGGAATAGAGTCTCCCTGAATAAACGTCGGGTTAGGGAAATCCCGGTTTTCCTCCAGCCTGATCAGCTTACCTGCATCAGAATGCCGAAGCAGTAACCGGCCGGTAGAGTTAAACACGCTTTGTATACCCGTCAGATTCCCGCTCAGTGCTTTACCCCCAACCACAGAAATCCAGGACTGAATATGTGCTCCGTTTTCGTTAAGCTGGGCCGGGGTAAGATCCGGGTTTACCGAATCCCGTAATTGATAAAAATATCCCGAATGGTTTTGATGGAATGTAGCCACCGCCAGGCTATCAATGGAAAAACTGAGTTTACCCGCCAGTTCCTGGATTCGGTCTTCAATAACCGTACTGCTTTCGGTTAACGGACCATTTGCATTGAAGTCTATTTGTGGCCTCAGCCATACAAAAAAGACGATTCCAATCAATCCTGATGCTATACTAATATAGGTTCTCACAGATTGCATACCCCCATACATCTGTTCGCTAATCGGTTAGCGTTTACTAAAGAACCCAACATGTGATACCGTGTTACTGCTGAATAAGATATTGTAGAATATAAGCCCATTCGTTGCAAACTACGCGATTTTCGTTGCATTGTTTCCTTTAAAATCTCAGGGTAAAAACTGTTCTGCCCGGCTTGCTTTCATTAACCAGCAAACTTCCATGGTGCAATCTCATAATTTGCCGTGATAAACTTAAGCCAATTCCGGTACCTGTCTGTTCATTCTGTTTTCCGGTTGTGTAAAACGGAACAAAGATTTTGTTCAGAACCGCAGGGTTAATACCCGGTCCATTATCAATAATTTCGATGATTACCGTTCCATTTTCGGAAACTCTACCTAATAGCTGAATATGTGGGTGCTCCGTTTTCTGAACGGCCTGAACCGCATTTTTGAAAATGTTGATTACCGCCTGTTCCAACAACTGCCTGTCACCGGTTACCTCCAACGAGGCAGGTTCAACACTTAAGTCAACCATTATATCTCTGTTTAAGGTCTCTCCACTCATCAGGTTTATGATCCCTTCCAGCAAGGAGGACACCTCAACAATCGTGAATTGAGGCTCAGGAATCTGGGATATGTTCTTATAGGAGTTAACAAACCTCATTAATCCCATGCTTCTTGTGCGAATGGTCGTCAGGGCTTGCTTCACATCTTCAACCGACTCCTGATCTATTTCAGCAAAACCTTCAGGTGTAAATTGTTCCTCAATCATTCCATGTACCGTATCGGATAGGGAAGCAATCGGCGTAATTGAGTTCATAATCTCGTGCGCTAATACCTGGGTGAGATTGTGCCAGGCCTCCATTTCTTTTTCATCCAGCTCGTTGGAAATATTCTGAAACGATATCAGCTTATGCACTTCACCCTGTTGCCGGAATTCCGTGGCGTACATTGCAATTTGTCGATGAACATTATCGATGTTGACCCTAATTAATGCCCGCTCCCCTGCTCCGAGCTTCTGCAATGTATCAAATACCAGGGGCCTTTTATTCTCCAGCTGATGTACATCCCGCAGTACATAAAGATTAAGTAAACGCTTAGCAGCTGTATTCAAAAGCACCACTTTTCCAGACCGACTAAAGGAAATAAGACCGATCCCGATGTGCTGAACTACGGTTTGCAGGTATCGTTCGTTTTCTTCGGTTTGCAGCCTCTGTTGCTTAAACTTTTCGATAATCTCGTTGAAGGTATGATGGAACTCGTTTAAGGCTATGTTTTTTGTACGGGTGGAAAACGTTTGGGAAAAATCGTTGTATTTGATGGCCTCCAGGAAACCAAGCATTTGCCGGTTTGTGGCATTCAGATAGCTCAGCAGATTCAGGAAAAGACCGGTTACCGTAGCAACACAAAGATAAAACACAATATGGTATCCTGCATTTATCCAAAGCAAAACCGCGGCTGTTAGGCCTGCACACATGATCGTTAACCGGATCAGAATACCAAGCTGTATACTTTTTAAAAACTGGCTCATCACAATCCGAATTTGTCTAATCTTCGGTACAGGGAAGCTCGTGTAATCCCTAACTCCTCTGATGTTTTGGAGATGTTGCCATTATGTTTCGTCAACGCTTTTCTAAGAACCATTTTCTCGATCTCTTCCAGGTTCAGGTTCTCAAAATCGATAGACTCGGATTCCCCCCGATCTTTTATCAGCATTAAATCCTGTTCACCGATGGTTTCTTCATCGGTCATAATCACCGCACGTTCAATCGCATGCTGTAATTCACGGACATTGCCAGGCCAGTGGTATGCGTGTAAGGCTTTTATACCTTCACGATTAATGGTTTTAATGTTCTTGCGATACTTTTTTGAGTATCTGAGGATGAAGTAATGCGTTAATTCCTCTATATCCTCTTTTCGGTCTCTCAGAGGAGGGAGTTCAATTTGAATGGTATTGATACGATATAATAAATCTTGCCTGAAACTACCGGCATCCACAGCTTCAATTAATGACGTATTGGTGGCCGTTATCAGCCGTATATCCACTTTTTTTGCCTGTGTACCCCCTACTTTTATAATGCTCTTTGATTGAATGGCGGTTAACAGCTTAGACTGCAGATTTAAGGGTACGTTTCCGATTTCATCCAGAAAAAGTGTACCTCCGTTTGCCAGTTCAAAGCGACCTGTCCGGTCTTCTTTGGCATCGGTGAATGCACCTCTCACATGACCGAATAACTCACTTTCGAACAAGGTTTCTGTAATAGATCCCAAGTCCACCGGCACAAACATACGTTCGTTACGGTTTGAACGGCGATGAAGAGCCCGGGCAATCACCTCTTTTCCCGTTCCATTTTCCCCCAGGATGAGAATATTCGCATCGGTCTTTGCCACCTTTTCTATGGTTGATAGTACACTCAGCATGGCATCACTCCGGCCAATTACATCCTGATAATACTTATCATACTCCCTGCTTAGTTCTTTTTGTTGCTGCTTTAGCTCCAGAATCTCTTTTTTGGAAGCCGACAGCTTGATCGCTGAATAAATTGTGGCCAGTAATTTTTGATTATCCCATGGTTTGAGCACAAAATCGGTTGCGCCGGCTTTCACCGCTTTTACCGCTTTATCTATATCGCCGTAACCGGTGATAAGAATGACCGCAATACTGGAATCGAATGTCTTGATCTCCTTCAACCATTTAAAACCCTCTTCCCCGCTGGTTACATCTTCGGTAAAATTCATATCCAGCAGTACCACATCATAGGAATGATTGCGTAGTAAGTTAAGCATGGAGTGCGGGTCTTTCTCCGTGTCTACTTTACTAAAATGGCGCTTCAGGAACAGCTTTGCGGCCTGAAGTACATCTTTATCATCATCTATAATTAGAATACTTCCACTCATGGGGTTTCTTTTTCTTCCTTCGTATTCAAGAAGTATACCTTTTTGTGTTCCTTCGATGCAGTATGCCCATTCTGCGCTTTAAAAGAAGGTCACTCGCATACATAGTGTTCGTTTTCGAACACCAAGTGTACTAAATCGGACATAGGTATCCTAAAAAATGGCCAAAAAAGGGGGAAATGATCCAAACAGAAGGTTTGGCACGGCTATTGACATTATTCACCTGAACCAAATAAAAAGACTATGGATCGAGCGATTAAAAAAAGGTTTTGGACAAGCGGTAAGATTTTTGCCTTCTCAGGTGGAGGGCTTTTGATTTCCTTTTTTGTCTACAGCTTTCTACTAATGGATGTGCGTTCATCTTTGAATGTTGACCGGGAAAAAGTACGTATTCATACCATTGAAACCGGAAACTTCCAGGAGTTTATCCAGGTAACCGGTACGGTACAGCCCATTAAAACGATCTTCCTGGACGCCATTGAAGGTGGAGTGGTACAAAATGTAATGCTGGAAACCGGTACACTGGTAGAAGAGGGCGCTCCGATTATTCAACTTTCTAATTCGAATTTACAACTCCAGGTACTGCAGCAGGAAGCGAGTTTATATGATCAGATTAACAATGTGCGCAACTCCCGTCTCAATCTTGAACAAAACTCTCTTCAGTTAAAGGAGCAGCTTGCAAACGCCGAATATCAACTCGAGTTACTGAAGCCCCAATACGAACGCCAAAAGCAGCTATATGAGCAAGATCTGGCTTCGCTACAGGAATTTGAGGAAGTCGCAGAGAACTATGAATTCCAGCAGAAGCGATATGCGCTGAACTATGAGTCGTTTGTTAAAGACTCGGTACAGACACTGGAACAGTTAAAACAGCTGAACGATTCTGAACAGCGCATGTGGAGAAGCCTGGATGCTGTACAGTCTATTCTGAATAATCTGCTGATCAGTGCTCCCATAGAAGGTCAGCTTACCACCATCGATCTTCAACAGGGCCAGTCTATTTCCCCGGGAGAGCGAATCGGGCAAGTGGATATCCTTGATCAATTTAAAGTACGGGTACCTGTTGACGAATTTCACTTACCACGGATTGTAACCGGTCTTGCAGGTAGTTTTGTGTTTTCGGGTACGGAATACGACTTAAAAATTACCAAAGTATATCCCGTTATCGATAACGGCCAGTTCCAGGTAGACATGGAGTTTACCGGCGAAGTACCCGACAGAATCCGCAGAGGGCAAAGCCTTCGTATACGACTCGAACTAGGAGATGCCGACCAGGCCGTATTACTCGCCCGAAGTGGGTTTTATCAAACTACAGGGGGTAACTGGATCTTTAAGCTGGCTGCGGACGGTAAGAGCGCTACACGACAGGAAATAAAACTTGGACGCCAAAATCCCGAATACTTTGAAGTGCTGGACGGTCTCAGCATTGGTGACCAGGTGATTATATCCAGCTATTCCACCTTTGGAAATAACGAAATACTGAATCTGAACTAACCTTTTTAAGCCTACACTGAAAACGACTCTGCTATGATTACGATCAAAAACCTACAAAAACTATACGCTACCGAGGAAGTTGAAACAACCGCCCTCAACAATGTGAATATTGAGATTAAGGAGGGTGAATTTGTTGCCATCATGGGACCTTCCGGATGTGGTAAATCCACGTTACTTAATATCCTGGGATTACTGGATAACCCGTCATCGGGCGAGTATCACTTTATGGGCCATGAAGTATCCACCTATACCGAAAGAGAGCGGGCCCGTCTTCGAAAAGGAAACATCGGATTTATATTTCAAAGCTTTAACCTGATTGATGAGCTTACGGTGTTTGAGAACGTGGAGCTCCCTCTTTTGTATCTGGGTGTTTCTTCCGCTGAGCGAAAAAAAACGGCGGAAGCTGCTCTTGAACGAATGAATATGATGCATCGTCGCAATCATTTTCCTCAACAGCTATCAGGGGGACAACAGCAGCGGGTAGCTATTGCCCGGGCCGTAGTAGCCAATGCCAAGCTTATTCTTGCCGATGAGCCGACGGGTAACCTCGACTCTGATCATGGGAATGAGGTTATGAACGTGCTTTCTGAGCTAAACGAACAAGGCACAACCATCGTAATGGTTACCCACTCTCCGTACGATTCAGATTTCGCCAATCGCATTATCCATCTCTTCGACGGTCATGTGGTAACGGAGAATATGAAATCCACTTTTCATGTGTAGCGGCGAGTAGCAGCATGTTTAACAAGTACCTGAGAATTGCCATCCGATTATTGATAAAGAAACCAGGCTATACTCTGATTCATGTACTGGGTCTGAGTGTTGGGTTGTCCTGTTTCTTTATACTGGCCTTGTTCATTGCGCATGAACTGAGTTATGATTCTTTTCATACCAAGCAGGACCGCATCTATCGAATCGGGAAAAAGGGATTTACAGAACGTTTTTTAGGCACCGATGAATGGGTTCGTACCGCGTACCCTCTTGGTGAGACCCTGACTTCTGACTTCCCGGAGGTAACCGCTCAGGTAAAAATCACCGAGTCGATTTCTTTTTTTGAAAAAGGCACCGATCGGTATCGCGTTTTTAACGGTCGCCTGGCAAACGATTTCCATAGCCAGGATCAACCCTTCCCAAACCCTTAAATCGGAATAAGATGCTTAAAAACTATCTGAAAATTGCATTACGTTCGTTTGTGAACAACAAAGCCTATTCCGCAATCAATGTTATTGGTTTGGCGGTTGGGATCGCGTCCTGCCTGTTGATCGGACTATACGTTCACCATGAGTTGGCATACGATACCTTTCATGAACAGTATGATGAGCTGTACCGGGTTGTCGAAACCTCAGCATCGGATGGAAGAGCTGAGGTATATGCCAGCACGTTTTCTGCTTTAGCACCAGCTGTTAAAGCAGAATATCCATCCATCGAGCAAATTACACGGGTATTCCCTTCTTCCGGGTTATTCATTGGCCCTGATCATACCAAACACCAGGAAGACAACATCATCTTCGCAGATTCATCCTTTTTTACCATGTTCTCTTTTACGTTCGTGGAAGGAGAACCTACCCGTGCTTTGCAAAAGCCGATGAGTATTGTCATCACGGAAGAAGCAGCCGTTAAATTTTTTGGAAAAGAAAACCCGATTGGTAAAACGCTTTCCTTAAAGGATATGCGGACTACCGGTGATTTTGAAGTGACCGCGGTGGTAAAACACCCTCCTACCAACTCTCATATTCAGTTCGATTACGTGCTTTCGTATGAAAGCCTCAAGACCATACGCCCCTGGGAGTATAATGTACAATACTACCCTCCGGTATATACCTATGTACAGCTTGCATCAAAAAAAGACGCCGCAGACATTGAACGATTATTCCCGACGTTTGTCCAAAAGTACTATGCGGGGTACAATATTGAGGAGCGAAAAAGTGCGTTTGGATTACAGCCGGTTTCTGAAATCCGCCTGCATTCTAAGCTTCAAAACGAGATGTCTCCCAATTTTGACATCAAATACATCTACCTGTTTGCAGCGATAGCCATTTTTATCCTGTTTCTGGCATGTATCAATTTTATGAATCTTGCTACCGCCCGGTCGCTTAAGCGGGCAAAGGAAGTGGGCATGCGCAAAACAATGGGAGCTTATCGAACTCAGGTTATCGGGCAGTTTTTGGGTGAGGCTTTTGTGATGACTGCCCTTGGCTTTCTTCTCGGGATCCTTATGGTCGAATTGTTTTTGCCCTTTTTTAATGAGATGACTGGCAAAGATCTTTCCACGTGGATCTTACTCGATTACCGGGCCATCCTGTCCTCTATCGCGTTATTGTTCCTCGTTGGAAGTGTGGCTGGGGGATATCCGGCATTTTATCTCTCTTCATTCAGGCCTTTACGAACGCTGAAAGGAAGTATGAGCGCTGCGGGCAGCTCCACCGCTTTCCTGAGAAGGGGACTGGTCGTATTCCAATTCCTGATTTCTTCTGCTCTCATCTTTGCCACAGGAGTGATTACCCTTCAACTCGATTTTGTTAAAAACGACCGGTTGGGTTTCAATAAAGATCAGGTACTCATTATCCCGGTACGCGAAACAGATAATCAGTTTAACGTTCAAACCCTGAAGCAGGAAATGCTCAGAATTCCAGGGGTAGAGTCTGCTTCTGCGGTCTCCGGGTTGCCAGGTATCCAAACCGGAATCCACAACTTCTGGGTCATTCCTGAGATCAACAAAGGGGATTCTGCTATGGTTAAAACCCTTACTGTAGACCATGATTATGGTAAAACCCTGGAGCTGGAATTTTTAGAAGGACGCGATTTTTCTTTCGACCTGACAACCGACGAAACAGAGGCCTTTGTCATTAATGAGACAGCTGCCAAACGATTTGGATGGACAGACTCTCCGGTCGGTAAAGAGGTAACGCTCGTATACTATTTAAGTGGAAGAGTACGAAAGAAGGGAAAAATTGTGGGAATGGTTAAAGACTTTCAATACCACTCTCTTCATAGTTCTTACGATCCGATCATCATTCATGTAGACAAGAAAACCTATTACCACGACTACCTGTCGGTTCGCCTTTCCTCCGATAATGTGTCGGGTATTATCCCTGCCATCGAAGACAACTGGGCATCATTTAGCCCTGAGCGACCCTTCGAGTTCTTCTTTTTAGATGAAACATTTGACGTAATGTATGAATCGGAAACGCGGCTGAGCTCTATCTTCCGGGCCTTTTCGCTCGTTGCCATTTTTATCGCATGTCTCGGTTTATTCGGATTAGCCTCTTACAATATCGAGCAACGCATGAAAGAGATTGGCATCCGGAAAGTGCTTGGTGCCAAGATATACGACATTGTATCCCTTCTGAGCAGAGAGATCACCACACTGATCCTGATCTCGCAGGTTATCGCTTTACCTATGGCTTACCTGTTCATGAAAGAATGGTTGAATAACTACGAGGACCGCATCAGTATTTCGATATGGCTGTTTGTATTCAGTTCTGTAACCATCCTGTTCATTGCCTGGTGTACGGTAAGCTATCAATCGGTGAAAGCTTCCTTATCCAATCCGGTGCAAAGTCTAAAAACCGATTGAGGTAATGGCATGCTAACGAACTATTTCAAGATTGCCTGGCGCAACCTCATAAAAAGCAAGTTATTCAGTGTTATAACGATTTTTGGGCTGAGTATAGGCTTTACCGGAACCCTGCTTATTTCCCTTTATATATCTGATGAACTCTCTTATGATGGATTTCATGAAAACGGAGACCAGGTTTACAGAATCCTGAGAGAATTCGATCTGCCCGATTTAAAAACAACCTTCCAATACACACCTTCGGCATTAGCTCCATCTGTTCAGCAAAGTCTTCCCGGGATAGAAAAGGCAGTGCGGGTTCAATCAAACAGTGAAACCGTTAGTGCTAATCAAAAGAGCTTTATTGAATCTTCAATTCTAACTGCAGACGAGGGATTTTTTAAGATATTCGATTACCGGGTGATAGAAGGTCAGCCAGAGTTGGGAAGGCCGGGTGCCATGGTTATTTCTGAAACGATGGCAAAAAAATACTTTGGAGCTGAATCACCCATCGGTAACATGCTCTCAATAGGAAACGCCGAACTGGAGGTCACTGCCGTAATACAAGATGTACCAGAGAATTCTCACCTTCAGTTTCATTTCGTTACACCCATACGACAACAACAAACAAGCTGGGGCAGAAATAATTATATAACCTATGTTTTATTGAATAAAGGTGAAGATTCTGGAGCGATAACAGCTCAGATTGCGGAGGTAATCAATGCCAATACAGGACAAAACAAGGGAGCAGCAAACCACAGCTTTATACCTCACCTTCAGCCTCTGAAGGGAATTCATTTCGGGAAAGGAGTTGATGTGGATATTGCCGCGCAGGGAAATATCTCTTACCTGTATTTATTCATAGCTCTCGCCATTTTCATACTTACGCTGGCATGTGTGAATTTCATAAATCTTTCTACCGCAAGATCGGCCGAGAAGAGCCGCGAAGTAGGAATACGAAAAACACTGGGAGGGCAACGAAAACAGATCATTTTTCAATTCCTGGGCGAAACTGTATTTCTGACCACACTTGCGGCGTTAATAGCAATCGTTCTTGCTCACTTTTCGCTACCTGTGTTAAGCTCGATAGCTGGCAAAAGCATTCATTTTGATATCAATAATAACTGGTATTTATGGTGTGCTTTTATCTGTTTTGTACCCATTGTGGGTGTAATAGCCGGGTTCTATCCTTCCCTGATAATGAGCAGATTCCAGGCATCAAAAGCTGTCAAGGTTAAGGCCACTGGCAGTGATTCCAAATGGTTTAGAAACGGACTGGTTGTTTTTCAGTTTGCTGT
>JBCBST010000100.1:0-11987 GCA_039819115.1 Bacteroidota bacterium | reverse complement strand
CTTCACAGTTTCAAATCAGCCATTCTAAACTCAAGATAAAACCTCACTTACTACTGACTACTGACTACTGACTACTGACTACTAAATAAACCAACCTCTACCCATGTCCGGAACCATTACCCATACGATCGAAGAAAATATATCCACGATTGAGTTTTATCATCCCAAAGGAAATTCACTACCTGGTGCTCTACTCCGGGAACTGGCCGATACGATCACCCAAGCTGGTAAGAATCCTGAATCGAACGTACTTGTAATTCGAAGTAAAGGCGAGGGAGCCTTTTGTGCGGGGGCATCTTTTGATGAACTCATCGCTATAGAAGACTATACCACAGGAAAACAATTCTTCATGGGTTTTGCACTGGTACTCAATGCCATCCGAACCTGCCCAAAACTGGTAATTGTTCGCGTTCATGGAAAAGCCGTAGGTGGTGGAATCGGAATTGCCTCTGCAGGTGATTACACTTTTGCCCAAACGCAGGCATCTATAAAACTAAGTGAACTGGCGCTTGGAATCGGTCCGTTCGTAGTTGGTCCTGCTGTTGAACGTAAGGTGGGAACCTCAACATTTTCTGCTATGGCAGTGGATGCTGCGAACTGGTACGATGCTGCATATGCCCACTCAGCCGGCTTATTCAACAAGCTCTTCTCAACCACCGAGGAATTAGATGAAGCGGTTAATGGATTGGCTCGTCAGTTGGCTAAGAGCAGCCCGGAAGCTATGCGAGAACTCAAAGCAGTACTTTGGGAGGGTACCGAAGAATGGGATATCTTGCTGGAGAAAAGGGCCGAAATAAGCGGAAGACTGGTACTCTCCGACTTCACTAAGGATTTTATAACTCGGTTTAAGGCCAAAAACAGCTGATTAAGGAAGGCGCTCTACATCGGAAAAATCCAGGGCAAATGAAATCGTCATTGTGGTACCGTTATCACTTGAACGCTCGTAATCTGCGCACAACTGCTGTGCCAGCATATTAACCAGAGTGAGCCCCATTGATTGCTCATGTTCATCGTTCTCTTGGGAGGAGTTACCAATCCCATCATCTTTTATGACTACGGTAACACGGTCATTATCAACCTTTGCAATCAGTTTAATGCACCCTGAATCGCGTCCTACAAAGGCATGTTCATATGCATTGGTCACACTTTCATTCACGATAAGCCCCAGGGGTACAGCCTGGGTAATAGGCAAATCAAAGCTATCAAGCTCGGTTATTAAGGCAATTTCTTTATCGAAAAAGTTTGCGGCCTCTTCTAAAGAAGGCAATAACTGCCCCAGGTAATCCTTAAAGTTGATGCGCGACAGGTTTTTATTCTGGTAGAGCAATTCATGAATCAAACCAATGCTTTTAATCCGGCTTTGACTCTCTTTGACCAGTTCCTCGAAGCTTGCACCTTTAGAATCCATAGCCCTTAACTCCAATAAACTGGAAACCACCGCCAGGTTATTTTTAACCCTGTGATGGATTTCTTTTACGAGGATCTCCTTTTCTTCAAGTGCCACTTGCAGGTAGTGCGTACGTTCATCAACCAATTTCTGGAGTTCTTTTTTCTTCATTTGTGTAAACCTGACCCGATACCCAATAAACGTAGCCACTACCACTAGTCCAATAATGAGCAGATAATACCACACGGTTTGCTGAAACGGTTTCGGTACAACATAGGTCACCGAGCTGGTAATGGGTCCATATTCAGACCGGGTGGATTTGGCCTGAATTTGAAATTGATATCTCCCTGGATCCAGGTCGGTATAACTTACTTCCGAAATATCGAATGCTGATTGCCAGGTTTCTTCCCCCATCAGCCGGTATCGAAATTTTATTCGATTCGTAAACACAAAATCATCGTGATCAAAATGGAACGTGAGATTATTTTGATTGGCGTTTAACCGGACTTTCTGATCACCAATACCATCTAATGGTTCCCGGTTTGCCACAATCGATCGTAAGAATACCTCTGGTGCGGATCGCTCAATACGCTCTAATGTAGCGCTGGAAATCGTAGCTTCTACCAAGCCTCTTCCAATCGATCCCATCAAAACCTCGTTATTGGCAAAGAGTGACGCATTTCCTGAGAATTCTAATCCGGACCCCAATTCCGAGAAACTAAAATGAATAGGTTTGAGGCCCCCATCACGTGGAAAATCGCGGATATCAAAGTAGTTTAACCCGCTATTCGTGCCCTGCCAGATACCTCCGGAACCATCATCTTCTAAAAACATCGTTTCTTTTCGGAATGGAATATCCCGTTCCACATTAATGGGTTCATTATCCAGGTCCCCGTTTTCAAAAATGGAAATTCCCAGATTTGTTCCAACCCAGATATTCCCAAACTGATCTTCCGTCATATCGAGCACACTATACCCCAACAATCCATTATCCGGAGTAAAGGTACGTACAGAATCTCCTTCGATTTTTGATATTCCGGATTCGGTACCCACCCAAATGGTCCCCTTGGAATCTTCGAATAAGGAGACGACAATATTTCCTACAAACGTATTGCTTAACCTGAATGTACGCGCCGATTCCCCATCCAAAGCGATAAGACCATTGTGGGTTCCCAGCCAAACCCGGTCATTATGATCAATCAACATCCGGTTGATGTATGCGGTATCTGCGATTTCACGGAATCGATCAGAATTGAAAAAGGAACGACCATTAAACTCAATAAGTCGAAAAGAACCGGTTAGTAAGAGTATGTTTCCATTGGGTAATTCTTCGATATCCCAGATTTCGTCCTGGAATGAAATGGAATCCGGGATACGAAATGGGGTAAACTCACCTTCTCCATCCTTACGATACAGCACTCCATCTGAGCCAATCCAGATCCGCTGTTTTGAGTCCTGGTAGATACCGTATACGTTTTCAAAACCGGAAATCGTAGCATTATCATATATACGAAATACAATATCTTTCAATACGGCCAGCCCGGTGCCATCTGTTCCGATCCATATATTTCCTTTTGGATCCATTTCCAGCTCGGTCACATAATTACCCTGTAACCCGTTTCGTTTAGTGAGATGAAGAGTTTTTCCTTTATCCTGAATAATCACTCCTTTCTCTCGTGTCCCAATCCACATAGCACCCCACCTGTCCTGAGATACCGTGAATACAGATTCAAGTTCTATCCCTCCCAGTTCTCGAATGGCTTTTAAAAAGCGCCCGTCAGAAGTGTATACTTCAATTCCGAATTCTGTTCCAAACCAAATCTCTTCATCTTGAGTCACAAAACCGGAAAAAATGTATCGGACTCCCGCCTCAGGTCTCAGTTCATCCAATTCTTTTGTTTCCAGATTATATCGCGCCAATCCATTAACCGTATTAATAAACAGAAGTTCATCAACGAGCAGAGTGCCATATACATCATTGGATGGTAATCCATCCTTTACCGTAAGCTGGATAAGAGCCTCGTTTTCCCAAATGAGTAGTCCATCTCCAAAGGTTGAAAAAACGTACGTATCCCGGTCCAGTAACCGTACCTGTAGAATCTCGAATTCGTCTAACACCGAAAAGCGGTGCTTGTATGTAAAACCGTCATTCTCTAATAATGCGAGCCCTCTTCCTGCTGTGGCCAGCCAGAGTCGTTCATCGGAATCAAAGAAAATATCATTCACAAACTCATCCCGAAGGCCCTCAGCTAAACCAAAGACTTTGTACTCTTTTCCGTTATACCGGGCTAACCCATCAGCTGTACCAAACCACACGTATCCATACCTGTCAAATTCGATATCAAACACCTGATTTGAAGGTAGTCCGTCATTGACGGTAAACGTCTTGATGTTATATTTCTGAGCCATCCCATGTGTACACAGCGAACACATGATGAGGACCCATAAACCCAATCTCATAAATAGCGAAACCTAATTAACTCTAAAAAGACCGAATATCTGTTTCCTGTAATGTAGCCTCGAAAACAGTTTTTTTCTAATCCTAAAAAATGCCTGTACATTTTTAATCCTGCTCAACTCAATACCTGTTCATGAAGCGACTATCCCTGATTATCGCCTCTTTTGCTGTTTTGATTAATGCATCGGCTCCCTATAACTCACCATGAGACCTGAACATCTAAACTGAATGATCAAATGATATCGTTGTAGCTAATTGGTTTGGCGCGCTGGTGAGCGGATTTGTACTCCCCTGGAATACAACTAATCTCATCCTGTTTGCTGCTGATTGTGCAGCTAACCCGGAACCCGCTGGGTTCACTATTCATACCATACCCATCACGGAGTGAATACGGGGAGGAGTAACCCGATTCGTGATTCAAAACAAAACAGAACCCGATTACCCTACCCTTATCTGAGGTACGAAAAAACGTCCGTTCGGTCTTATCAGGCCGCTAAGGTGCTTTTATCGCCTTCTGTATTTCCGACGAATGCTGTAGCCGACTTAACAGTATTCAACAATTCCAGTGATATACTATTTAGTTGCTGAGCAGAAGCCGATGACTGTTCTGCAACCGACGAATTCTCGTTGATCACAGATTCAATTTTTGACACTTCTTCACTCGTTATTTTCAGTTCTCCCCGTTGCTTATCCGAAGCTTCTGAAATTTCTGAAAGCAATTCGGATATCTCAGATGCAGAGTGTTCGCTTTGCTCCAAAGACAACGTCACTTTCTCTTTTTTATCCTGTATTTCAGTAACTGATTTCCAGGTCGTTTCTATCCGGTCTCTGCTCAGGGCAGCTGCTTCTGATGCTTTTTTTGCAAGCTGAGATACCTCATCAGCCACTACCGCAAACCCTTTTCCAGCCTCCCCTGCCCGGGCGGCCTCAATTGCAGCATTTAATGCTAACAAATGGGTTTGAAATGCCACTTCTTCAATGCTTCCGATAATCTTAAGGGTCTCGTTACTATTAGAAACGGCATCGCTGATTAGTGCAGATACTTCGGTCATTTTATGCTTAGTGTCGGAAAGCGCAATACCAACTTCGGCATGCATTTTTTGATCGGCCTGAGATGCCTTCTCGGTATTAATTTCTGCACCGCCGGTCACTTCCCGAAGGTTGTTTACAATATGCTCAATGGCCTCGGCTTGTAACCCAGCTCCTATAGCCAGCTGTTCAGAAGAAGAGGAAAGTTCTGCTGATGAAGCCAGGTTTTGCTCAGAACCGTTTTGAACCTGGGATATGACATCTAAAACGGGACCTTTAATCATCCTGTAAATCCAAAAACCGGAGAACGTCATTGCTATTAACGAAATAGCAGTGATAACCAGAATGATAAACTCCAGGCTTGAACTCGAGTTGGTTAAGGATGTCAGTACCTCCTGGTTTGCCACATTCTGCTTGTTGATAAAAAACGTCTTGGTTTCGTCAAGTATCTCCTGGTAGGCTGCAAACGTGGGTTCACAAAATTCCAGCTGTTTGCTTCGTGCCAGTTCGTAGTCTCCCTCGTTAGACGTGGTATAGATATCGGCTACAATGGCATTCCATTCATCCCATTTTTCATTTAGTCGTTCTAAATAGGCAAAAGCATCGGTACCATGGAGTAGCTGTTCGAATTCACGATACGATGCAACCGCGGCTTCTTTTTTAATCGACAATTCGCTGGCCAGCATCTCCCTTTCTCTTCCTGCCGGTGTAGAGATAATGACCAGAACGGTCATCCTGTAATCCAGACTTTTGTTGGCGAGTTTTTCGAGTTCCCTGAGCTGTGGTAATTCATGCTCAATCAGGTCCTCAAATTTCTCACCCGACTGTTCCAGTTGATTGCTGCTTTTACTTACCTGATGGTAATTCATCGCTCCTGCTACAAGTAGTATACCTGTACACATCCCAATACCTATAATGAGTCTTTTAGGCAGATTCATGGTTCACCTTCCCTTTCCATTTAATTGAATTGTTAAGTACGTATTTCTCTTTTCGACAGTTT
Source organism: Bacteroidota bacterium (assembly GCA_039819115.1). Taxonomy (GTDB): domain Bacteria; phylum Bacteroidota; class Rhodothermia; order Balneolales; family Balneolaceae; genus JBCBST01. Next base: position 6,113 of record JBCBST010000100.1, on the reverse strand, counting down.
TAACAACCCCTTAACCCGTATTACATTATAAATTTTGGGTCTGTGAGTTAATCCATTCTTTGTTTGGTTCTCAGATGATATATAACATAATTTAAAATAAGTTAAGAGCCTCCCTGAGCTCGAACACGTTCCTTTTGGGTCAACCCAGAAACAAAACTCAGGTTTTGAACTTTAATCAGCATCTGTTTTATTACAAAAAACCCGAATCACTATGGTTACAACTACACATAAACGTTCGCTTTTTATCCTGGCAAGCTGCTCAGCTATTCTTTTGATCCCTTTCATTGCCATGCAGTTCACTGATGAGGTGGTATGGACTGCCGGAGACTTCCTGGTGGCTGCTTTGTTGTTGGGTACCGCAGGGTTGTTTATTGAGGTACTCTATCGCAACATGAAAAACTCCGATATGAGAGGATTGACCCTGGCTTTTATCGTTATACTTCTGGTTCTGGTTTGGGCAGAGCTGGCCGTGGGAATATTCGGCACACCTCTGGCGGGTAGTTAACTTTTTCATGAAACCGGGCTCTTCTTTTTCAGAATCTTTTGCGTGGTTTTTTTCGGGCTTCCTCATCATGATCGGACTTCTGAATATGGTCCTGATTCATATAATCCCGGGTTTATTTTAAATAGGGATTAGTTTGATTTACCTGCCCGTATTCAATGCCTTTCTCAGAAAACGATGGGGAATACGTATCCCTGCCTGGTTTAAAATCGGATTTGGTATCCTGGTTATCTGGGGTACGCTCGGTGTTGGTGATTTAATGGAATGGTTCGAAGCAAGGAGATAATAATCGGGAAGACGTTTCATCGTCTTCCCCATAATAGTTCTTATTGTAAGGACATACTCTCTTTTCTTTGCCCATACCCAAAAGTAGTTGCTTAGCAAAACGCATAAATCCGAAACCAGATTGAATTTCTGATCTGCAATCAGATTCTCAACCTCCGATTAATCATCTTATCAAACCCACCAGATTATTAACTTTTGAGTCATTCGCTCTCATTTTTGTGTCATTCCAAATCCCGTTTGAAGCAATATCTTATCTTTGATCACTTCATCCACGCTGCACCAGATTAGCACAGAACGAACATCTCTACATGTATTCGCGTATTAAACCGATCCTGTATTCCGGCACTTCTTACCTCACACACCCAAAAGAAATAAAACGAACGGTACTGGTAAACACCATTTGCCTGATCGGTTTGCTGTTTGGGGTTACGTTTATCGTAATCGATTTTATTCAAGGATGGTATGAGCCGTTATTGGGGCTGGTTGTTGGAAATGTGTTTAACGGACTCGTCTTCTTTCTGAATACAAGAGCTAATAACCACGCAAAATTTGCTGCCCGTGTCCTGCTTATTGTGTGTTCCTATGCTTTTTTCTTTGCGAACGCGAATTTCTTATTCGTGGGTAAAATGTCGGAGTTTTTCTACTTCCTGATCATGATCATGACCATGGTACTGATCGACAGTTTCATTATTCAGGGTGTTACTCTCACCATATGTCTGATTTCTTTTTACCTGCCAAATATGCTCTTTGAATGGTATGATCCCGAGGTATTTGGTTACGCAAACATGGGTGTTTTATTTATAACTACGTTTTGGATTATCCGTCAATTGATCAACCTGAACGAAGAACAACAGGCTCAGTTAACCCGCGATAACAATATCATCCTTCGGCAGAAAAATGAGATTGAGACCTATAATGAAATCAAATCTCAGTTTTTCATTAATCTTTCGCACGAAATACGCACCCCTCTTACCTTATTACAGGGATACACTGAGTACTTATCCGCATCGTCCGATTCTTTAACGAATAATCAACAGCAAACCATTACGACCATTAAAGAACAGGGCGAACATATTGGGCAGATGCTTACCAATTTATTAACCGTGAGCACATTGGCCAGTCCTACCCTTACGCTTAATAAGGAATCCATTTCCATCAATCTCTTTGCTGATAGGCTGGCAACCCGATTTACACCCGTTTTTGAACAAAAAGAAATCGCCTTTTGGCATCAGTTACCTCAGGAAATGTTTACCATAGACGCTGATCGCCAGCTTTTGGAAAGTGCCGTATCCAACCTCTTAACGAATGCTCTTAAGTTTACCTCAAAAGCAGGTACGGTATGTTTAAGCGTGTCCAGAGAAGGGCAACATCTTGTGATCTCTGTATCGGATAATGGGCCCGGAATTCCAGAGCATGAAATACCTTTCGTATTTGATCGCTTTTTTCGGGCAACAAACGTAATCAGTGCCGAACCAGGTACCGGTATCGGACTATCGTTTACTAAGAATATTGCCGACGAACATGGATTTGAGCTCAAGGTATCCAGCAACCCTTTTGAACGTACTGAATTCATGCTGATGATTCCATCTTCGTCCTTTCGATTAGAAACAGAGGAGTTGTTATCTGATCATACTGATCCCGTCATACCTGATGCTGAATCTGAAAGAAACATCAAGAAGGTGCTTATTGTGGAAGATAATGCTCAAATGAGAACCTATGTAGCCGACATGTTGCGCCAGTTCCACGTTGAGACGGCATCTAATGGACAAGCTGCACTATCGATCCTGGCAAAGAAATCCTTCGATGTAGTGATTACAGATTACATGATGCCAGGCATGACAGGTCATGAACTGGTCGGTAAAATCAAACATCTTAAACCGGATTTACCCATCATTGTATTAACTGCCCGGGCAGATTCACCTGCAAAACGTGCTATGCTTCGACTTGGCATTGATGCTTACATCACAAAACCGTTCGTAAAGGAGGAATTGCTTCATACGCTGCAACGCTCTCTTCGCTATCAGCTTAAAGCTTCTGAAGAGCAGGATTCCTTACCTAAGGCCCAAAAATCATTCATGGAAGAGCATGCCCAGCAATTCAATGAAGAGTTAAACACGTTCATCAGCACTCATTTGAAATCGCATAATTTCTCGGTTGAACGCATTGCAGAACACTTCGATATCTCGAAAAGCACATTGAACCGGAGGGTCAAATCCCTGCTTGGTCAAACCACGAAAGAAATCATTAAGGAAGCCCGTCTTCAGCAGGCTCGTGATCTATTGATACAGAAACCAAACGCTACTCAAAAGGAAGTGGCACGACAGGTAGGAATAGCGAACTCAACGTATTTATTCGAACAGCTGGAAGAACGATTTGGTATTAAGAAATAGGTAAAACTGCTGGTGTTAATAGCCAGTGTCGGTAGCTGTTTTTCCTTCTTCCATTCTTTTTATCAAAGTACGTACGGCCGTTTTATGACTCTGCATGATGTCATTCTTTTCAAAAACCGTTAACTGGATATCAGGTTCAACACCAGAAACCTCAAAATAGTCACCCTCCGAATTCACCAATCGCTGATTGGAATAGGTGGTATAATATGTACCAACTGATTTACCTAACATGCCCGATAGCGTTCCCAATGTATTTGTTCCTACAAGATGCACATTTGGTAACGCACTCATCATCATAGCAAACCCTTCGGCAGCACTTCTGCTGATATCCGTCATGAGCACATAAACGGGTTTTGTAAATAGCGGGGAATCGGCTGGATAGATCATTACCTCATCTTCTTTATAAAATTGGCCATTATGGTAGACCTGGCTATTGTGAGAAAAAACAGGGTAAGAGGTAAAATAACTGGCTATGGTAAGTGCCGTCGCATCATATCCGCCAAAGTTAAAACTGACATCAATGATGATGGCATCTTTATCTTTGAAGGATTCTATCATATGCTGCATATACACATTAAGACTATCTATTTGCTGCTTCCTTGAGAACTCTTTGGGCAGAAATCCGGCAAAAGAGTGAATATGCATATAGCCAATGTTTTCCGTCACGTCTCCCCATTCTATCTTGTCATTTGCTGTTTTTTGTCCATTTCCTCGCAACAGACTATCGGAGATGTTTTTATAATTTGCATCAAAGAATACACCAAAGTATTCATTAAGATCTTTTGCATCGGATTGTTCGTTAAAGGTTTCCTTCACAATTTCCGCTGAGGGCGTTATGCGATATTGCAGTGACGTTCCTGCCTCTGAAATAACCTTTGTATGCTGGTCTTTTGTTAGCGTGGCTATGGTCCCCATGGTATGGAAGAGCGCTTCTTTCCCTGTCAAAACACTATCCTTATACCTGGAGTGTAATTCAGCCCAATTCAGGTCCCTTTCTTTGTTAAATGCATAGTTCTCCTGTAGCGTCTCCATATATAACTTAAAGGATAACTCCAGGTCTAGTTTTGTTAATTCTGAAAAAGAAATCCTATGCTCAGGAAGTCGGTCAACTCTGAGAAAATCTTTTTTGGTCTGTAATACTTGAGTTCTATCACCAAAATCAGTCAAATAGATTCCTAACGTATCTTCACGAAGTTCAAACTGACTTTGGGAGTTTAAAAGACCTTCCAGATAATCATTTTTTTCTTTGTAGCAGAAGCTTTCGGTATAACTGTATAGCAAAATACTGTCTTCACGAACTTCGAGGTAATATCCATTCCCAATCGATTTCCACACCCCTTGAATAAGGGGATGCGTGTTATTCTGTTCTTTCAAAAACGTACGATTCAGGTCCGATGAGCGGTATCCTTTACTCTCATTCTCATCCAAACAGCTTAACAGAGAGCAAGCGATTAGCAGGTATAAACTGATTCTCAATATCATGATGTTGGCTGGCTGGTATTCTGTTCATCGTTACCGTAAGAATATAGATCAAATGAACCATCTATCATTTATAGGCGGAGCTAAGATAACAGACCATGACCTCTTTAGGGAATATTTCGACTCGGTGGATATCAGTTTCGGTTCTTTTCGTGGAGCGGTTTACAGGCGAGATGCGTTACGGTACCATGTCATCTAAACGTCCTCCTTTTCATCGCATTAAAACCGGAACGGAATTCAGAACCTGGTACTGGTTAAAAGCTGAACTGGAAGAGATTGCGATATCATTAGGAATACCAAAAACCGGTAAAAAGGAAGTGCTTCTTGATCGGATTGAGCACTTCATGGACAACAATAGCTTACCACCGGAACAACCTACCCGTACATCCCCTGTTTCCCGGTTTAATTGGGCAAAGGAGGCATTAACTCTGGATACCAGGATTACAGACAATGTATCCTTCGGGCCTAACTTCCGATCCTTTATGAAGCAACATCTCGGAAAGCGGTTTAGCTGCCATTCCGATTTCATGGACTGGGTAAAGTCCAATACCGGTAAAACGCTTTTTGATGCGGTTGAAGTCTGGGAGCAACTGGAAGCCCGGAAAAAAGACCCTGCGTTTCGAAGAAAGATTGCGTCTTACAATATGTACAATCAATACGTCCGCGACTTTATAGACCATCATCCTGCGGCAACCATCCGGGAAGCCCGGGCCTGTTGGCTCAAAAAGAAAGAGCTTCCCATGAAAGATGGTTTTGTTCGATATGAGAATGGAGACTATGCGTTAATACAGGATCCGGTTACTCCTGATCGAACACAACTCTGAACAAAGCGGGTTCATTTTCTTGTAACGGAGCCATACGGTTGGGTTTACCATCTAGCTCAAACTGATTTTCGTTTATTACAAACTTAACAGGTACGCTATCATAGGGTATGTTAAAGGTAAACGTACCCGTATAAATGCTATCTCCGTCTGCATCGCTCAGGGGAGCATTTTCCTGCCACGACAAAGGGGCTAACCCACCCCGCACAGAAACCTGCTGTACACCGGTTTGGTTTCGCACATCCACTTCGAAGGTAACCGAAACATCGCGGGTAGGTTGAACACACGCTTGTAGCAGAGCTGCCATCAATACAATTATACCTGTGGTTATATACCTGTTCATGACGCTACCTCCTCCGTCTTACGATCTATGAGATAGTCAACTCCGAATCTTCCTGATCCAAGTACCACATTGTAAACGGCTATCCATAAAAACCCCATGGCCGGGAGCATACCCCATAATCCCGAGCCCCACTTTTGACCAAACATGGCAACAAGCATGGTGCAAATGACCAGGAACGAAGCTATGCGGGTTTGAAATCCCAGCGCGAGAAAAATACCACCAACAGCTTCGCTAAATGCCCCCATCCAGGCAAAAAAGATGGGGAAAAGAGCAAATATACCTCCAAACTGGGC
>JBCBST010000099.1:0-12465 GCA_039819115.1 Bacteroidota bacterium | reverse complement strand
GATTCGTCTGGCCATAAATGGAATTACTTCTTTTTCAGATAAGCCCTTGCGTATAGCTACCCAGTTTGGTATTTGGATTTCAATCGGTTCATTTTTTGCCATCATCTGGGTGTTACTCACGAGGTTTGTATTCCAGACCACGGTTCCGGGATGGGCCTCGTCTCTGTTAGTTATGTTGTTATTAGGAGGCGTACAGATTTTCTTTTTGGGTATTATCGGAACGTATATTTCCCGCATTCATGCCGAGGTGCGTAACAGGCCCCGGTATTTAGTCAAACAAGTATATTCTTTCTCTGACGGTAACAGCGATGAGTAAAAAAAAGCAATCCGACGCACACATCCCCGATTCTTTTCCTTACCAGTTGACTAATCTGCATGCATTACTGTTATGTGGATGTATCGGGTTAGGATATATCGTGTATTCGTTTTTTTCGGATGGCTTCTATCAGCAGGATGAGGCCGCTCATTTTCTCAATATGAGAACATTCTGGTTCAAGCCAGAGATTATCATGGGAAACTGGGCTAAACCGGGATACAAACTCCTGTTTGTGATACCTGCGTTATTAGGGCCGATGGCCTTGGTGGTTGTCAATAGCCTGGTGAGCGCACTAACCTGCTTTATTACCTATAAACTAGCTCAGCGGCTTAAGGTTCGCATCCCGGCTATTGCGATAGCCTTGCTGGCTCTCCAACCCTTTTGGTTGCAGTTGTCTTTCCGTAACTATTCCGAACCGATTTCTGCATTGTTACTCGTATCTGCGGTGTATGCACATTATGTAGATAAGCGATGGATAGCCGCGCTTTTATTGTCATACATTGCCACCATCCGCCAAGAAATCTATCCCATTATTGCTCTGTATGGTCTGTTTTTGCTGTACAAACGAAACTGGATGCCCGTACTTCTGCTTGCCTCTTTCCCGCTTGTTCAACATATAGCGGGGTGGGGATTTTTTGGAGATCCTCTATACCTGTTCAATCAGCTTACGTCAAAATCGGCTTCTGCAGCCAAAGAATGGCCCCGGCAAGGTTTTGAACATTACTTCAGGATGGCTCCAACGATCTTTGGCGGAGTGGCTTTGTCCTTTCTGTTAGTGTACGCCGTTCAAGGTGTGATAAAGAAGCAGAAATGGCATTGGTTTGTTGTGATACCCGCTTTGGTTTATCTGGCTGAACACATTGTATTCAATACGAAATTTTTGGATTTGGGTCCGTCAACGGGTGGTAACCTTCGCTATTTGATTGTGGTTTCTCCTTTATTCGCGGTATTAGGCAGCATTGGGATCGATCGACTCATTAAGGAGCGCACTTTCCCGGAAAAACGATATGCCTTGTTTGTCCTTGTTCCATTCGCGCTACTTGTATTCCTGTTTTTGAGCTATGCTCATAACAATATAAAATTGAATCCGGGTGAAGCCGACTATGCCCCTCTTGTAACTGTTCTTTTAACGATGACCCTCATTTTCTTCGCACATTCAGCTAAGCATTGGCTATATGGTACTTGTGTTTTAATTGTGATAAGTACCATGTTAGTTGTACGTCCGTTGCCCCGATCGGCAGAGGATACGAAAGTTGCTGAATTTACGGCATGGGCAAAGCAGCAGGATTTCGAGGAACGACCCATATTGGCCACACATACGATGATGTGGTATTTCTGGGGAAAGATTCGAGAAGAATTTGACGAGGGGGCAGGGTGGATAAACGAAGATACGGTTGCTGAAGCAGAACCCGGAAGTATCATTATCTGGGACTCCCATTATTCCTATCGTCCTAATCTCCGTGAAAAGCAGCTGATGTATACCTGGTTTTTAGAGCGTCCCGATCAGTTTAAACAGGTTTCTCAACCCTGGGTTACTCCTGACCGTCGTTTTGGGATATTTGTGTTTGAAAAACTTTGAGACTTAATACTGACGGATCACAATATTTCCGCGGTCGTTCTCAATAACCATTCTGGAAGAACCTGACCCTACTTCTCCAGCCATCCGGATGGTATTGTTATCTTCAGAATACGTATCCTTTTGAAGGGGAAGATCGTGCGTTATTTTCCCATACATGGTGGTTAGATCAATAAAACCCTCAAACGTGCTGCCCAAGGCAATCAGAATCCCACCGAACGTATTTTCTATCTGGATATCTTCAAACAAAGAAGACGTTTCTATCTCAATTTCACCCGACTGGTTTTGGATATCGATGTGAGATCCTTCAAAAGCCACAAGATTGATGGTGGTGTATGAGCCCTCGAATAAAAACCCTTTCTTAAGGTTATGGGCATTTATTTTTCCCGATTTGGTATAGGTAAGTACATTTTGACGGATGCTTTTCAGATCCATGGTGAGATATCCACCTTCAATTCCCACCCGGCCATCGATGTTTTCGAGTATAATAGCCGCCGATCGAGACTCAATACGAACGTCACCACCAATATCACGGGCATTAACAGAGGTATACATCCCGGAAACCTCTAAGCTAAAGGCGTTAACCGCCGTTATTTTTCCGCTTTTGGTGCCAATCGTTACGTTACCGGTAATATTTGCGATATCGAACGTCGTGTAGTCCGAAGTCACATCCACCGAACCTCTGATATCCCGGAGGGTGATGACACCACTTTGATTACTGATACCAATCTCACCATCAATATTGTCCATTTCGATACTGCAATATGCCGCATCAATCTCCAGTAAACCGGTTATCCCGGAGGCTATAATATTAGAGGAACGACTATTCAGGGAAGTTTCTCCATCCACATTTCGCACGGTGATGTTTCCATATTCGTTTTCTACATACAACCCTTGCTGAATATTGTTAAGCTGGATGTTCCCGCTCCGATTCAAGACGGTAACTCCCCGTTCAATATTGTTGATGGTTATCGTGGAATATTCTGACTCAATACGAAACGCCAGGGAGGCAGGAATTAAGAGTTCAAGGGAGTGGCGCTCCACTTTTATCGTTTTGTTTTTCTGTCTTCTGTCGGGAAAATCGATGTTGAAATCCGCAGAACCTCCGGAGCGCGAAAATTCGGGGTTAAAGTTCTCGAAGAAGCGTTCATAGGCCAGTTTATTGCCGTCAAATTCGTACGTGTATTCAAGGTTAGTACCTGTACCTCCTGTGATCGTGATGCTCATACCTGCATCCACAAACAAGGTGAGTTCATCCACTCCCTGCATATCGAATGAGCCCGTCCGGGTTCCGGATTGGCCTGCAGCATCACGGGCCAGAACCAGACCAAAGAGTAAGAGGGTGAAAACGGTTATCTTCATGCTCATAATTGTCCCTCATTATCGAGCAAAATTTCTTTGTAGAAGTCCAATTTGGTAGCATAAAGACGTTTCAGACTAAACTCTTTGGCTGGGGTTATACCATTGATCATCATATCATTCTTCATTTCTTCGATCATTTGGTCGATGTCTTCAATGGCCTGAATACGTGATTCAATAGAGGGTTTAACCTGTTCACTGGCCGTATTCAGCAGTAATGGAGTGATGGTCTTCAGCTGCCCGGTTGCAGAGGTTAACGTTTCATACATCCTGTCTTCCGAAGCACTAGCTTGCTCAGTGCCGGTGGTTAGCAGATTTGTAGTCACATAGACGCCCACCAAAGCAAAAATCAGAACTACAGCAGCAACATTTCCAATCCAGAAGCTACGCCAGTGCATAAGAATAGGAGCAGCTTCGGGCGATGGAAGTTGGTCTTCAATCGAATTCCACATTCGCTCTTGCTCAATGGGAGTAGGACTCTCGGATGGTGAATAAAAAGGATGAGACTTCATACTTGTAATCCTTGTCTTAATTCGGCTTTTGTTCGGTTTAGGATAACCCGCGATGTGGCTTCTTTTATGTCGAGTAATTCGCCAATTTCGCGATGGCTATATCCTTCTACTTCGTAGAGTAGAAAAACCATTTTTTTATCATTCGGCAGCTTGCGTATCAGACTTCTGGCCGTCATCCATTCTTCGTTAGAGAACTCCTGGGTACCATGTGCTTCCGGTGTTTCCTCAATGTTTTCAAAATGGATGTTCTTTCTCATATCTGTACGCATTTCGTTCATACCTATAGTAAATAACCACGTTTTGAACCGGGCTTCTTTTTTGAAGGAAGCCAGTTTTTGAAACGCTTTGATAAATGCACGCTGGGTCCACTCTTCGGTTTGTTCCCGATTAGAAGCAAACTGATTCAGAAACCTGAACAGACCTTCAACATGCAATTCATACAATTGTTTAAATGCCGGTTGCTGACCGCTTAAGGCGTTATCAATAAGTGCCGTTTCTTCCGATCGACTTGCCAAAGGGAAAATATTTTTGTTTAGTGGTTAGATCGTATTTTCAACACAAACGTTACATGCTACTCAAAAAGAAAGTGAGTAACACAAAGATGCGAATCAAACTAAGCCAAAACCTTCGTTAATTGTGCAAGCGTTTATGAAAATGAAGGAGGCGTGATGATCAGGATGTTCGTCTTACTTACGGTTACAGTTTTAGGAACAGTACTCACTGTAGATACTGCTATGGCCCGGCAAAGGCCAACTCCAACCAGAGATCGGTCGGTACAAATCTCGTCGAAGGAATATGCCCATATCAAGGCTATGTCTTTCAAAGTTGAACAGTACAGTTACGCCATGGTTGAACAAAACAGAAGCCGGGCCAACCGGTTGAGAGGCGAGATTGTGAGAGATTTCAGAAGGGAAATGAGAGATACAGAACGCCGGTTAATACAGCTTAATCGCCAGCTTGCCACCATGTCCAGAAACGATTGGAGAAGCTTTGGATTAGATCGAAACCGCTTCTCAAAAAGAGATGACCGGGCCTTTTCGGTACGTACGCTCAGAAACAGGTACCGCGGAATACTAGATGATCAGCGCATTATTCTTTTCAATATCCAATCCGGGCAAACGGGTAGACATCGGGATCGACGATTTCGATCGTTGACTACGGTAGAGCTTATGGACGAGTTCTTGTTTACTCTTGAAGATAAGTTTGCACTGGAAAACCCATCGTCAAGGCGCAGATAAGATCGCTCAGTTAAACAACTACGTCTCTGATTTCCTTATGCTTATTAAACACGGAAGCGGCAAACGGGCATAAAGGTAAGATTTTGATATTTTTTTCCCGGGCATATTCCACGGCTGCAAAGACCAGGTCTTTACCGAGTCCGCTTCCGCGTTTCTGATCGGAAATATCAGTATGGTCGATGATAATTTTAGTATCGCCGGCTTTTGAGTACGTCATCTCACCAACGGTTTCTCCGTTTTCCTGGGCGATGAAGAAGCCTTTGCTGTTTAGCTCTTTATGCACAATGTTCATGGCAGTTATGATGGGTTACGTTCGAATTTGTCCCAATTGGGTTTACGCTTTTCTAAAAATGAATTTCGGCCTTCCTCTGCCTCTTCGGTCATGTAGGCAAGGCGGGTTGCTTCACCAGCAAATATCTGTTGACCGATTAATCCGTCGTCAATAGCATTGAATGCAAACTTGATCATTTTGATTGCTGTCGGACTTTTAGCCAGTATTTCCTGTGCCCATTCGTAGGCCGTTTCTTCCAATTCGTCATGAGGGATAACCGCATTCACCATACCCATTTCGTATGCTTCCTGCGCGGAATAATTCCGTCCTAAAAAGAAGATTTCACGACCACGTTTCTGTCCAACCTGCCTGGCCAGCAAGGCCGATCCAAACCCTCCATCAAAGCTTGCCACGTCGGCATCTGTTTGCTTAAAAATAGCGTGTTCCTTACTTGCCAGGGTCATATCGCACGTAACGTGCAGGCTATGCCCTCCACCAACCGCCCAGCCCGGCACTACTGCAATCACCACTTTCGGCATGAAGCGAATAAGACGTTGTAGCTCCAATACGTTCAACCGTGCGATTCCATCTTCGGCCTGATACCCGGTTTTGGAGCGAACGTTTTGGTCACCTCCGGAACAAAATGCCCATTTTCCATCCTTCGAAGAAGGACCCTCTGCCGAAAGAAGCACAACGCCAATGCTGTTATCCTCTTTTGCATCTGAGAATGCTTCATACATTTCGAATAGTGTTTTGGGGCGAAACGCATTTCGGATGTCGGGCCTGTTAAATGCTATACGGGCAACGCCATCGCGTTTCCGGTAGGTGATGTCCTCATACTCTTTTGCGGTAGTCCAGCTCATATCCATGATTGATTAGTGAGAAACGTACGAATTCCGTTGATCCAATCACCGGGTTGTTCGGCAAAAATCCGATGTCCGGATTCCTTGACTATCACTAACTCAGAGTTTGGGAGTTCCCGTTTCATCGTTTGATTAATGGTCACAAATTTCCGATCCCGTTCTCCCGTAAGCAGAAGAACCGGGTTCTTGATCTCGTTTAGTTTATGGCGAACAGCGGGCATAGTGCCGGTTCCAAAACCCAGCAGTTGGTTTGCCATCCAGACGGGTTCCTGTTGATGTTGTATGGCGTGAATAGTGTCCCTGTAGTCTCCGGAAATCTGCACCTGGTTGAACAGGGGTAACTCTCTCCATTGCTTTAGAAATCCCGCATAGTTTCCCATAATCTGATCAGCACGTCTTGCGTCAAGAGCCTGCCTGGATAGGCGTTCGGCTTCGGGTTCAATTCCAAAGGTCGTACTTTCCAGAATCAGGGTATGAACAATCTCCGGTTTTTGGAGGGCGATATTCAAAGCCAGGCGTCCTCCCATACTATATCCGAATAAGTGAACCGGATGAGGTAATTGTTCCTGTATCAGTTTACAGACATCGGCTACCTGTTCGTTTACAGAAAACCGATAATGTAGTTCCGCACCTTCTGTTTTTCCATGACCAAGAAGATCAATGAGTACAGGATTACAGAAAGGGGTTAAGGAGTCTATAAGATGATTAAAGCTGTTTCCGGATCCTAAAAAACCATGAAGCATCACCAGATAGGGTAGTTCATCCCGGGATTGAATCACATTAAAGTGATACGATATTCCACGGACCCGGAGGTTCATGATTCAGACAGGGAGGATGTGAATGACCATAATAATTCCCGCTCCTTCATAGACGATTCAGCATCTGTAATGCATTCCATAACATGTACCCCTGGCTGTTCAATGAGAGAAGAGAATGTACTCGCAAGATATTCCGGTCTGCTTACCAGTGTATGGTTCACTTTAAACCCTCTGCATAGCGCGGCGAAGGAGACATCCTGCGGAGTCTCGAAATAGGTTTCGTATACCGGTTTATGTTCAGCGATGGGTAGCATCCGAAAAATAGTACCACCTCCATTGTTCAGCAGTACAATGACCAGAGGGGAGGTGATTTGTTTATGGACTAATAATGCGTTAGAGTCGTGTAGAAAAGCGATGTCTCCCACAAAAAGAACGCCCGGCGTTTTCTTTGCAACACTTAAGCCCATCGCAGTAGACAAGATTCCGTCTATTCCGGCAACTCCTCTGTTCACAAATACTTCTTTGCCTTTGGGATGACCAAAAAGAGAAAAATCCCGAACCGGAAACGAGTTAGAAAGCATGGTAAAGGCTTGTACAGGCAGGTGTTTGGATAGTTCATGAAATACCTGACCATCGGTAAGCGGGGTTTTTGATTCAACACGTTCCGACCGGTAATCGGTAAAGGACTGCTCCATTGTTTGCCATTGCTCAAACCAGCTGTTATCCGTGGAAGAATCTATATCCTTCACCTCCAGCTTTCCGGTCAACCGGACATGATGATCAACTCCTCCTTCCTGGTTTGCATACAGAGCAGGGTGTTGAAACCCAATCTGGTTAACATCAACCGCCTCTTCGAGTAACAGGTTAAGCGCTTTACTAACCGGTTGCCGTCCAAATCGCAAAATCAAATCGGGACGAAGCTGTTTCCGGTGCTTCGGGTTCTTTAAAAACCCGTCAAAACCGGAGATCAACGAGTCTGACACCCCGACATTAGCACCTGGTTCTGCAAGTACCGGAGCAGAGAGGATGGCAGCAAGTGGCAAAACAGCGTCTAGTTCGTCTGAGGTATTGGAAGGTCCAACAATCAACAGGGGTTTGTTGGAAGACCCCATACGTTCCCACAGCTTAGTCGGAAGCTGAACAGTAGACGCATGAGTACTAACCGGTGCGCTACTCTCATTTTCCAGGAGACGATCATTCTCAGTCGTGATTTCTTCCAGTTCTTCAGGAGTGGGTTCCAGTGGTTTAGAAAACGGGAAATTCAGATGAACCGGGTAGCATTCCTGAATGGAATGAGTGACAGCCTGTACAGCTGCGAACTTCATCCTCCGGATCGCATGCTCATCAGAGTCCGGCGCTCCCATATCGTGAAAGAAGCCCACATGATCTCCGAAAAATTTAGTTTGATCCATCGTTTGGCTGGCCCCAACTTGTCGTAAAGGCGTTGGCCGGTCTGCTGAAACCACAATAAGAGGGGTGCCGGACTGCCGGGCTTCCATCACAACGGGGTGGTAATTGGCGAGAGCAGTACCAGAGGTACAAACTAAAACAGCTGGTATTCCGGTAGCTTTAGCTATTCCGAGTGCAAAAAAACCCGCAGAGCGTTCGTCAATATTCACATACTGAGTAAAACCAGCATGATGTGAAAAAGCGAGTGTAAGTGGGGTTGAACGGGATCCGGGTGAAATGACGACATCTCTGATACCTTGAGCATACAGAGACCGAACAAAATAAGTACACCAGTTTATGTTGATCGACTTAGTCGTGGTTTGCGGCATAATGTAAAGCGCTAAGCATTGGGCGCAGTTTCAAATTCATTTCTTCCCATTCTTTCCGGGAATCAGAATCCTCAACGATACCACATCCTGCAAAAAAGCGCACTTCTTTTTCCCCGATTAGCCCGCTGCGGATGGCCACGACAAATTCTCCTTCTCCATGCGCATTTATCCAGCCAAGCGGTGCCGCATACCACCCACGGTCAAACGACTCCAGTTCCGTAATAAAAGGAACTGCTTTCTCCTTGGGATGTCCGCCAACGGCCGGGGTTGGATGCAAGTTCTGAAGCAGAGCCGTGCGGGAGGCCCCTTCTTCAATGCGGGCCCGAATAGGAGTAAATAAATGCTGGACGTTAGATAATTTTTTAACTGATGGCTGAACGGGATGTTCAATGATTTCGGAAAATTCGGACAGGTTCTTCTCAATAGCGTCGATGACAAACGCATGTTCGCGTAAATCTTTCTCGCTGTGTAAAAGCTGGTGTTCCAATACGGCATCTTCTGATGCAGAAGCACCACGGGATGTGCTACCCGCAAGCCCTTCCGTAAATACAAAATGATGGCTAAAAGAAGCTAATCGCTCCGGTGTACACCCGATAAAGCTCGAGGTATCGTCATGCCTGATTAAAAAGGAATAGCAATTGGGGTACTGATTCCTGAGTCGGTTCAGGATTAAAGTTGGGGATATAGAATGCGTTAGTTCAATGACCCGTTCGTTAGCCAGCACAATCTTGTCAAAAGCATGATGATGGATCAATTCTCTGGCATTATCAATCATGTGTATCCATCGGGCATATTCCGATTCGTTCTCTCCGAAAGAAATAGGAGAAGCATTCTCTAGTGGAACAGATTCGAATGCGTAAGATTTCGCATTGCATAATTGTTCCAATCGCTCAATACTTGAGTAAAATTGTTCAGAAATGTCAGAAAATGAAAGTTCCGAATGGAAAGGCATATTGATGGTCAGCAGCGTCAAATTACCATCCTGAACAATATGCCACTCCGGAAGGGTAAACGAGCCTGATCCATATGGTTCCCATTGAGGGGAGGTGTTCTCGTCTAAAAAGGAAAAGCCGCCTAACAGGTGAACCGTTGCGAGGCGGTGATTCACAGAGCTGCTATGAGCAATTCGACGAACTAATTCCTTTCCTCGTTTTGAAGCTTCCCTGAACCGCTCAGGTCCACGTACCTGAATCCTGTACAGCGATCCTCCCGCAACCATCGCAAATTCCTTTTCGGGATGCTCCCAGTAATAGTTAAACGCATCTTTATCGTTATACTGTTCAAGTACAGCTAATGCATCGATGGATGGAATAGAAAAAGTCAGCGATAAAAAATCGATGTGGTTGGCATCTGCAACAGCCGTATCAAAGATGTGCTTCAGATCTAAGCGCTCAAGTTGCTCTGCAAAACAGGATGTGATCCGCTGATTTTGGTCACTAATCAAGGGCACTGACTTATTTTTATTTTCAATATAAATTGAAAATAAAGAAAAATCGATCCTTCTTACGTTATTTTAAATTTACTGGGCGTCGTCTTCAGCACCGTAAGTAAAGGGGTGCTTTATCCCATACGCTTCGAGGTCAAATTCTGCGAGATCAAAGAAGTGATCCCAGGCTGCCCGGCTTGTACCGTCGTCAGCAACCCATGAGGGATGGCTTTGCTTGATAAGTCCGACCACGCGTTTTGCGTAGGCTAAACGCTCTTCATCGTCGGTTAGTTTTGGGATAGCAGCTATCATCAAATCCAGATTGTAGCCACAGTCGAAATCTTTTGGTTTTGCCTGAGGAATGAACATGAAAGAATTTACGACTCGCCATCCAGAAAAAACAGGTGGGTATACGTTCCATTTACAAATTCGTATAACATCTTATATCTACCTTAATGCTGGTGGTAGAATTATTTCTTAGCTTTTGCGATCTAATCAATTTCATCCTGTATGTACTATAACTCCATTTTAGAAACTGTTGGCAACACCCCACTTATTAAACTGAATCATGTCGCTGGCCTCACAAAAGCCACCATTCTGGTTAAAGTGGAGTACTTCAATCCTGGAAATAGTATTAAAGACCGCATTGCAATAAAAATGATTGAGGATGCCGAAAAAGCAGGTAAGCTTAAACCGGGTGGTACGATCATTGAAGGAACGTCAGGTAATACGGGAATGGGTTTAGCCCTTGTAGCCGTAAGCAAAGGCTATAAATGTGTCTTTACCACGACTGATAAACAGAGCCAGTCAAAAATTGATATTCTTCGGGCCGTTGGAGCAGAAGTAATTGTATGTCCCACGAATGTAGAACCGGAAGATCCCCAAAGTTATTACTCAACCGCCCGTAGATTAAGTGAGGAAATTCCAAACTCATATTATCCAAATCAATACGATAACCTGAGCAATACACAGGCTCATGTTGAGACGACCGGCCCCGAAATATGGAATCAAACGGAAGGTAAAATCACGCACTATGTTGCTGGAATGGGTACAGGAGGCACGATTACAGGAATCAGTAAGTTTTTGAAAAGCCAAAATCCTGAGGTGATTACTATCGGAGTTGATAGTGTAGGCTCGGTGTATAAGAAATATTTCGAAACGGGTGAATTCGATAAAAATGAAATAAAGCCGTATATGACGGAGGGGATTGGGGAGGATATTATCCCAGGCAATATCGATTTCAACTATGTGGATCATGTGGTACAGGTAAACGATAAAGATTCTGCCCTCCGAACCCGGCAGCTGGCCCGGGAAGAAGGATTATTTATCGGTTGGTCGTGCGGTGCAGCAGTGGAGGGTGCCCTCCAGTACATTCAGGATAACCCTTTAAAGGAAGATGATATCATGGTTATCATTTTACCTGATAGTGGAACACGATACATTTCTAAAGTTTATAACGATGAATGGATGAAGGAACATGGCTTCATCGAAGATCACACAACAGGCTAAATCAAGGAGTAAATATGTCTCAACAACAAAATCAGCCTCAAGGAAAGCAAGGCCAGTTGGAAATAGAACTTACCGCAGAAGAGGCGAACGGCACCTATTCCAATTTGGTAATGATTACGCATTCACCATCGGAGTTTATCCTCGATTTTATTGCGGTGATGCCGGGGGTACCAAAAGCCAAAGTTGTGAAGCGTATGGTATTAACACCAGATCATGCGAAGCGTCTGGCAAATGCCTTAGGTGATAACGTAAAGCGGTTTGAGGAAGAGCATGGTCCTATTAACACCCGCGACCGAATGGATATCCCCATGTACAGAGGACCACAGGCAGAAGCCTGATCATTTCTTTGCTTTAATCAGCATGATTATGCCCACCACTAGAAAGAACAGGTGGGCTATAGTTGCGGCCATCCAGGGCGAAATAGCACCATAGTACCCAAAGGGTTCTATGATTTTCATAAAAGCCAGATAGAGAAAGCTGATACTGAGGCCGGCACCTATATAAATCCCTTTACCTCCCCGGTGCCGGACCGATGCCACCGCAAACCCAACCAGAATAACTACGGGCAGAGAAAAGGGGTAGGCTAATCGTCCGTAGAAATGCACTTTAGGGATGTTTACGCTGCCGGCTCCACTTCTAAGGATGGATGAAATATATTCTTGAGCTTCTGCATACGAAAGCTGGTATACATCAGACGTTTTTCGAGCCAGATCCCGCGGGTAGAGGGTGAGGGTAGTGTCCAGTTCTTGTTTATTCTGCTCGTCAAAGCCGGAAGGGTGGTACGTTCGTTCGGTTACGGTATTCAGTTTCCAGGATTGAGTAGAATCTATCCAGGTCATTTTATTAGCAACCATTGTTT
>JBCBST010000098.1:0-12481 GCA_039819115.1 Bacteroidota bacterium | reverse complement strand
CATAACAACCTAAAAATCTAAGTGTAGGAGTTTCTTTTATTTCTATATAAATGTGATTGTTATGTTAATAACTCAAACTTCACTAATGGTAGTGTTGAAGCAATTAATTGTGTTATCAAAAACAGCAATAATTCAACGTTAAATTATGCAGCTCATTCAGTTTTTATCCAACTTAGTGATCTATCTTTAACCTCAAAATTGAGGCAGTCATTTGTATATTCTATACAAGTGAAAGATGATTCATTATTATCGGATCATATAATTGAATCTGATGACGTAATTTTTAACAAAAATAAAAATATATCAGTATCTGAGTTTATTGATTCCTGTGGTATACTTATTCCAGATTATATAAAAGAATATTTGAGAATAAATATAGCCTGAAGCACAAGTATTCACATTTTTTTGTACGCGTCCTTCAAGTCACTGGCAGCCAGATGCTCATAAATCTCTGTCACCTTTGAGCTGGTATGTCCATGTTGTTTTTGGACCATGGTAAGGCTAACTCCAGCTTTTAAATCCTCGGTTACTGAGTTATGCCTCATTCCATGAATTGTACGTGAATCTGGGACCTTTGCTAATTTTCTGTATTTACTGAAAGCATAAAATACCTGATCACCATTTATAGGCTTACCAGAAAATTCATTCGGGAATAGGTATTGCTCTCTATCATTTGTGGGAAGAGTGCTTACATATTCTTTTAAATACTCCTGAAGTTCACTCTTCAGAAACACTTTCCGGATCCGGGACCGCTTCCCAACTACGGTAATAAATTCAAGCCCGTCTAAGTGCTTTAGTTGCCGGTCCAATAATTCACTTCGCCGGCACCCTGTGTAATGATACATGCGCATAAGCATTGGAAACCAAGGACGAACATAAGAGGTTCTACCCGGCTTTTTTGATCGATTACAAGAGAGATGATATGCTTCTATAATTCGATTAAGCTCATCATCAGAAAGCATCTTCGAATGATAATCAATGTCTTCTTCTGGCAGCTTGATCCCTTTACAGGGGTTAAACGTTGCGCGTGTATCAAAACGCTTGGAGGCATGAACTTCAACCAGCCAATTACAGAAGCGTTTAATATGCCTCAATTCCTTTTTCCGGGTAGGATTTTTAATACCTGGACGAAGCAAATAAGGTGTAATTTGATTTTGGTTTAGAAAGGTAAGTGCATCATTCTTTGTTTCTGCCATTACAAGTGTACCCTTCATCATATGGTACCAACCATTCAATATGGTTTCATACTGGAGGCGCGTTTTGGGGCTCCAATTAGGGTGATCATCCAAGAACAATGGTATACACTCTTCAATGGTTAAACCGTAATACCGGGTTTTTCTCTTGATGAAATCCTGAACATTAAAATCCTTTTCAAGTGGGTTCAGGTCACCACGTATCTCAGCAGCGGTGAGAATTTTAATATCCTCATTGGCCTGTCGCCTATTTTTAGTTCTAAGTGAAATCTTCCTCTTTTTACGTTTTCCTGCTATGGTTACCGAGAAAACCGCGTAAAAATAATCACCTACTTTAATTAACCCTGCCATGGGTACTAATCTCGCAAATTGGTACCCCAATTGGTACCCCGTGAATGCGCAAATGTGCGCAACTATCGCATTTTGCGCATCTAATTTTGTTAACATTATGATAATGCACAAACAAAAAACGCCCTATATGGATCATATAAGGCGTTTTGTAGTACCGCAGGCCGGACTCGAACCGGCACTCAAATTAATTTTGAATTGGATTTTAAGTCCAACGTGTCTACCAATTCCACCACTGCGGCTTGTCATTAGAAGTGTCTACCAACCTGCCTACGGCAAGCAGGCCTGCCTGTCGGCAGAAAGGTTCCACCACTGCGGCTGATTTTCGCTTCGTGGAAAGACTCCAAATATACCACTTTATTTAACTGTTACTCAACGAGTCGGGCGTTTTTCTTTTCTTTTCACGAACAAACCTGCCTAAAATGAAAAGAAAAGTGGCTTTTTTTCGTTTGATTAATACATTCCTACAAATACATTCCCAAATTGGGTGTTGATCGCAATTCATGAGTAACCAAACGGCTATACATACCTATTCGCTTGATCCAAGTGAACTGGATCAGATACAGCAAGACGACCTCGAGTCTTTGCTATCGGTTTGCCGTGCCCATATCGATCATCTCGATGAAGAACTGGTATCCCGGGCCTTTGTTTTGTGTTACCTGTCCCATAAGGAAGGGAAGCGGGCTTCGGGCGAACCCTACTATTATCATCCGGTAGAAGTAGCTAAGATTGTAGCCCAGGAAATCAATGTCGATGATATTTCGGTAGCTGCCGCCCTCCTCCACGATACCGTGGAGGACACAGAAGTAACCCTGGACGATATCCGCTTTTTATTCGGAGAACAGGTGGCGGTGATTATCGACGGAGTCACCAAAATCGCAGGCGTGTTTAAAAGCCGTGACTCCAAACAGGCCGAAGCTTTCATGAAGCTGCTGCTTTCCATGGCAGAAGATATTCGGGTGGTGCTCATCAAGTTTGCCGACCGCCTCCACAACATGCGGACGATCCAGCACCTGAAAAGAGAGAAACAGATTAAAATTGCTACCGAAACGATGGAGCTGTACGCTCCGCTGGCGCATCGTTTTGGACTATTCCGGATTAAGAATGAGTTAGAAGATCTGTGCTTTAAAACGATTGATCCAACGTCATTCAAGTTCATTGCACGTAAGCTCAGAGATAAAAAGGAATCGAGGGAGTCCTTCATCCGGGAGTTTATGGCGCCGATTGAAGAAGAGCTTGACCGTACTTCGTTTAACTTCGAGATCAAAGGAAGACCCAAGCATATTTTTTCGATTTACCGGAAAATGCAGCGGCAGCAAAAACCTTTCGAGGAAATCTACGACCTGTTTGCCATTCGCCTTATCCTGGAAGAACCACACAAAAAGGAGGACTGCTGGAGGGTATATTCCCTGATAACCGATCGTTACACTCCCATCCCGGAGCGGTTTCGGGATTTTATCTCGGTACCCAAGGCCAATGGATATCAATCGTTACATACCACGGTTATCACCAACCAGGGTAAAAAAGTAGAGGTGCAAATCCGAACCCGTAAAATGGACGATATCGCGGAAAAAGGACTGGCTGCTCACTGGAAATATAAAGAAGGAAACGCAGGTGGCTCCGAGAATTTAGATCGTTTTGTGAACTGGGTACGCGATGTATTAGACAACCCCCGCCCGGAAGCCGCCGATGAATTCGTGAAAGATTTCCAGTTGAATCTTTACACCAGCGAGATTTATGTGTTCACTCCAAACGGAGAACTGAAAACCCTTCCTGAAAACGCTACTCCTATCGACTTTGCTTTCGAGATTCATAGCGAAATTGGAGAACGGGCGCTGGCCGCAAAAGTAAATGGCAAAATGGTTCCCCTTCGGCAGCGATTACGGAATGGAGACCAGATCGAAATCATCACAGGAAATAAAATCAATCTGAACCCAGACTGGATTGATGATGTGGTTACTCATAAAGCCAAGTCCCGAATTCGACAGTTCATCAAACAAAAGCAGCGTAAGGTTGCGGATGAGGGACGTGAAATCTGGGAGAAGAAAATAGAGCGTGGCAATGTGGAGATAACCGACCAGGAGTTGACCAAGCTTGCTAAAAAGTATAAGTACGAAAGTACTCAGGGCCTGTTTTACGATATCGGAACCGGATCGTTTGATGTAAATAACCTGTATAAAGAGGCTAAAAAATTCAAGAGTACGGGCCGGGTTGAACAGGTTAATGACGAGGTATCAGAAATCTCTGAAGAAGAGATTCAGGCCAACTACCGGAATGCCGCCCGCTCCATGGGTGATGGTAAATCACTGATTATAAACGGAGAAATAACGAACGTTAAATACTCCTATGCCAATTGCTGTAACCCCATTCCTGGTGATGATGTTATCGGATTTGTAAGCCGCGCCGGAGATATAAAAATTCATAGGGTTATGTGTAATAATGCACAACATCTTGCACGCACGGAAAGTGATCGGATTGTGGATGTGAGCTGGGCTAAACGTACCGAGGATAAGTTTTTAGGAGCCGTAAAAGTAATCGGTGAAGATCGTGTGGGTATGATTAATGATTTAACGGATATCCTTTCTAAGTCCCTCGAAACAAACATGAAAAGCATTAACGTGAGTAGCGATAGCGGGATGTTTGAAGGGATTATAACTTTGTATGTTGATGGAATTCAACACTTAAACCGAATTATGAAACGATTAGAACGTATAGAAGGCGTAAAAAACGTTTTACGATACGAATAACACGATATTTTCTTAATTTTTTAGAGTCAATTTATATAACTATTTTAGTCAAAACGTAGTGATTCACCTATATAAAGCTTTAGGTAAGCGAATTACGCGCACAACTAGAAGGACAACTTAGCAGTGGAAGAACTGCGCTAACAAAACAATAATATGATGACTTATACTAAACGAGACATCGTTCGCAGAGTAGCGGAAGCCATGGGCGAACCAATGATAAAAGCGGAACCTTGGGTAGACTCTACAATCGTTGCGATTAGAGAAATCATGCTTTCTGCAAATACGGAATGCAGAATTGAAATCAGAGACTTCGGCGTATTCGAAGTGAAGGAAACGAAGGCAAAACCAAAGGCTAGAAATCCAAAAACAAACGAAGTTATCTACGTGCCTGCGCACCGAAAAACACACTTCAAACCTAGCAAATTGCTCAAGCAGTTCTTGCGCGAGCCCCTGGAAGGCAGCGAGGTTTAATCCCATCCTTCTTCTCATCCCACCTTTAGATGTATAACAGACTTATCGCCTTTGATGTTGGCACGAAGCGAATTGGAATCGCACAGTCTGATGTATTACATATAACGGTAACCCCAGTAGGCACTTTTTCACCAACCGATGTTTTTGAACAAATTGCACGAATGGTGAAAGAGTCGCCCATTGGTGGTTTTATTGTAGGTTGGCCCCTTACACCAAAAGGCGACGAAGGAAAGGCCACCCAGATGGTTCAGTCCTTTATTGACAAACTATCGAAACAACATCCCTCCATCCCCATCCATAAAGTAGACGAACGATATACCTCCAACAAAGCCATGCAGGTTATGATCGAGGCTGGGGTAAAGCAAAAAAAAAGAAGAGAGAAAGAACGCGTGGATCAAATTGCAGCAGCCCTTATCTTACAGGACTTTTTATCCCATAACGCTCATTCATAGCTGTATTCCATGCCCATTTTGCCCATTGTTACCTACAATGATGAGGTATTACGTGAAGTTGCCAAACCAGTAACGGAAGATTCTCCTGAAGTCCAGAAACTGATCGACGACATGTTGGAGACCATGTATAATGCTGACGGACTTGGACTGGCTGCTCCTCAGATTGGAAAATCGGTACAGATTTTTGTGATGGACCCAGATCCTGTTTTACCCGAGGATATGGAGGATAAACCGGGGGCTTTGGTATGTATAAACCCTGAAATCCTGGAAAAATCAGGGGACAAAATCCCCATGGATGAGGGGTGTTTGAGTATCCCGGAAGTAACCGATAAGGTAAGCCGGCCCGAAACCATTACCATCACATACCTTGATCGTACGTTTAATGAACATACAGAAACATACGATGGATGGATCTCCCGCATCATTCAGCATGAATACGATCACTTGCAGGGTGTTTTATTTGTAGACTATCTCAGTCTTTTCCGGCGACGTATGCACAGGAAGGATTTAGCAGAAATTCAGTCGGGTGAACGCGAGGCTAAATACCCCATCCTTCCCAAAATCTAAGTGACATGAACATCGTTTTTATGGGATCGCCGGATTTTGCCATCCCAAGCTTACATGCGATCCACCAATCGAAGCATACCATCGTAGCCGTGGTCAGTAACGTTGATAAACGGCGCGGGAGGGGTACTTCAACCATGCCTACCCCGGTTAAGGCCGCTGCTCAGGAACTCAACCTCCCTGTCATTGAAGTGGATGACCTCAAGAGCGATGCATTTGCACAGCAGCTTCAGCAACTGAATGCCGATTTATTTGTAGTCGTGGCATTTCGCATATTACCGGTTTCTGTGCTTCAAATACCCCGGATAGGTTCTGTTAATTTGCATGCTTCTCTGTTACCCAAGTACCGGGGAGCAGCACCCATTCATTGGGCTATTATGAATGGGGAACAGGAAACCGGCTGTACCATTTTCTTTCTGGATGAAAAAGTAGATACCGGCAATATCATACTTCAGCAAAAAACCACCATTGATGATGATGAGACGACCGGCGAATTGTATGCCCGGTTGAGTACGCTGGGTTCTGAGGCCCTGTTAACCGCCCTGGATCATATTGAGGATAATACCGCTGTTCCAATTCCACAGGATGATGCACTAGCCTCTCCGGCTCCTAAACTGTTTAAAGAGGATGCCCACCTCACCTTCCACCAACCTGCCATTAACGTTCACAATCGTATCCGGGGATTAAGCCCTTTTCCAACCGCATGGGCAGACTGGGAAGGAAAACCCATGAAAATATATCGTTCTGCCTTAGGTCCCATCGCAAATGTTAATCCGGGTGATTTATTTGAACGAAACGGCAGGCTCCTGGTTGGGTGTGTGGAGGGTTCAGTAGAGTTACTGGAGCTCCAGCTTCCCGGCAAAAAACGAATGACGGCCCAGGAATTTTTAAACGGATATACCCCCTCAGGCACCTTAAATTAATCAAAGAATTAATTTGAGAATAACACCCCGTTTGCTAATATCACGCAACCGTACAATACACTATAATTTGTGGTTATGGATGCAACAGGATTGCTGGAAGCAGCTAAAGAAGGGAACCTAGCAGACATACAATCTCTCCACATCAGCGGAGCAGATTTAAATGAAGTTAATAGCAGCGGATCATCCGCGCTGATCATTGCGGCCGATAAAAACCATCTCCATGTGATGGAATACCTGGTCAAAAACGGAGCCGATTTACACCTCCAGACTAAAATGGGAGGTACCGCACTAAGCCGTGCCGCAGCTAATGGAAATCTGGATATGCTGCACCTGCTTATTGAGCATAAGGTTGAAATCAATGGATTAGGCCTGATTGCCGCAGCAAGAGCCGGACATGCAGAGGCTGTACAGTTACTCCTTCAAAATGGCTCGGATGTGAATGCTCAACAGCGATGGGGGCATACCGCGCTGATGGTAGCTGCAAAAGAAGGGCATTTTGACATTGTAAAAGCGTTAATTGAAGCAGGCGCTAATGTTGCATTACGGGATAAAAACGCGGATACGGCGTATACCATTGCAACGGAAAATGACCAGCCGGAAATTGCCACTCTGCTGAAACGGGCAGGAGCAAAACCAGTAACCAAGCCAAAGAAGGAGGCTCCAGCTCCTCCTCCTGATGAATCGGAGGAAGAAGAGGAGTTGGATGACGATACGCCCCACGTGGATGACCTGGTTTCCAGCGACCAATCTCCGGATGAGGTGGAGCTGGACTAGTCCAAATCACCTGAAGCACATCACCGGTACGTAAAAGACCAGCTATCTGCCTGCGATTAACCGAGTTGTTTTCCTATATCAACGATGTCGGATAGTACTCCAGCTGCCGTAACTGAACGGCCGGCACCGGGTCCCTGTATCACAATGGGCGACTCCGAGTAGCGTTTCGTATGAATCTCAATCAGGTTGTCGGTTCCGGAAAGAGCTCCCAGTACGGAGTGGGCGGGAACCTCCTGAACCCCAACATGAATTCCTTCTGGTGTGAAGGTACCCACATAACGTAATCGGGTGTTGTTAACCAGCACAAGGGCATTTCTGGATGCCCAATGACCGTCGTAATCGGAAATTCGCTCCATAAAATCACTCAGCGACAGATCAATCAAATCCTCGGGTACCAGGGTATCCACTCTGATATCGTCCCGTTCAAACGTGAATCCACAGGTACGAGCCATAATTAAAAACTTACGGGCTACATCTTCCCCCGAAAGATCATCACGTGGATCAGGTTCGGAATATCCCTCCTTCTTTGCCGCTTCAATAATGGAGCTGAACGGCTTGTTTAGTTCGATCTGATTGAAGAGATACGTCATGGTACCGGAAACAACACCCGTTATTTTTGTGATTTCATCGCCGCTCTCCAAAAGCTGGTTCAGGGTCGTGATTACGGGTAAGCCTGCTCCCACGGTCGTTTCGAAGCGATAGTAAGCGGTGTGTTCGGCATTCAACGTTTGCAGCTCATCGAAGTAGACCTGTTCAAAGGTATTGGCCCGCTTGCTCGGGGTTACTACACTCACCCCGTGTTTCATCAGCTTACTGTATTGACGGGCAACCTCGGCACTTCCGGTAGCATCAACAAAGATCAGGTTTCCGTTCGAGTGCTTAATAAGCTCTTCGGTTAACTCATCCCAATGGGTAGGCGCATCGGGCTTCAACTGAGGCTTGGTGGCAATCCGACTAATGTCGGGGTTCCATTCAACCCCTTTGCTGTTACAGGCCCCTATAACCCTGAATTGTAAACCAGGATGGGTAAGCTCTGTAATCTGACAGACGAGGGTACTGCCAACAGCACCAATACCTGCGATGAATAGCTCGATTTCTTTTTTTGATGATAGCACGTTGATCTCTGACTTGTGAATAGTGGATAAATGTGACATAACTAGTTGTTGAGAGAATCAGCATAAAAGCGGGTTAACGCTTTGTTGATTTGTTCGAATTCAATTAAAAAGGCATCATGCCCATATGGGGATTTTATCTTAACGAATGTGGAATTGGATAACTCCTTTGATAATTCACTTTGCTCAGCAATGGGATACAATAAGTCGGAGTTGATACCGATTACCAACACCGGAATGTCAAGATCGTGCAGCACCCGTTCTTCCCGACCCCGGTATACATCGTGGGTATCCATAGCTTTACTGAGGGTGATGTACGTATTGGCATCGAATCGGGTACCCAGCTTTTCTCCCTGGTATTCCAGGTAGGATTCTACTTCAAACACATCCTTTCCGGATTGCAATCGCCTGCCAAATTTTTGATAGTAGTTTTCCGGAGTCCGATACGTAATCATGGCCATCGCGCGGGCCGCTGCAATCCCCTCTTTTGGTTGCCGATCCGGATCATAAAACCCATTATTCCAGGTTTTATCGGCCCGAATGGCCATACGCTGTGCATGACTTATTCCTACAGCCCACGGAGAGTGTTTCGCTCCCATAGCGATGCAGGCCACGGATTGAATCCTGTGATCCATCAGCGCAAATTCCAGGGCGACCATACCTCCCATCGATCCACCTATTACGAGCTGAATACCAGTTATACCCAGGTGATCAATCAGCACCTGCTGAAAGCGTACCATATCGCGGATGGTGATCTCGGGGAATCCACCCTGCCAGAATGCACCGGTGGCCGGGTTTGTAGTAGATGGTCCGGTAGAACCGTAACAACTGCCTAAAGCATTGATGCACAACACATAATCGCGATCAAGATCGATTATTCCATCCTTTTCAAAGAAACCGGAAAACCATTCATTTGCCGCAGCATGACCCGTGAGCGCATGGCAAACCAGTATCACGTTATCCTTACGGTCATTGAGAACTCCCCAACTCTTCCAGGCGATCTCAATGGCCGGCAACGAGTCTCCCGATTCCAGGATAAACGGTGTTTCGAAAGAGGTATGTTTAGTGTCTTGATTCATACAGGTAAAAACGGAATGCAGCTCTCCACTGCATTCCATGAACTATGAGTGAGTGATTAATTAATTAGCATTAAGCCGTTGTCTTCGCATGAATTTTTTCAAACGCCTGCTGGAAATCGGCTTTGATGTCTTCAATGTGCTCGATACCAACTGAAACACGTATCAGATCTGACTTCACACCGCTGGCTTCTTGTTCGGCTTCGGTTAGTTGCTGGTGCGTGGTAGAGGCAGGATGAATGACCAGGGTTTTAGCATCGCCAACATTGGCTAAATGACTGGCCAGATTCAGCCCATTGATGAACTCAGCGGCTGCATCATACCCTCCTTTCACACCAAATGTGAGCACACAACCATATCGTCCGGGGTGCACATATTTGTTGGCCTGTTCGTGATATGGGTGTGATGGTAACCCGGTGTAATTGACCCACTCAACCGCGTCGTTTGCTTCCAGCCATTCAGCCAGGGCAAGGGCATTTTCGGTATGCCGCTCCACCCGAAGAGAGAGTGTTTCAAGACCTTGTAGTAACAGGAAGCTGTTGAACGGAGCCTGAGCGGCACCAATATCACGCAATCCTTCTACCCGTGCGCGAATGGCAAATGCAATATTCCCGAATGGTCCTTCATCCCCAAATACTTCCCAGAAGTTCAGTCCGTGATAGGCTGGCGACGGATTACTGAATAACGGGAACTTACCATTACCCCAGTTGAAGTTACCGCCATCTACAATGACCCCGCCAATGGACGTGCCATGTCCGCCAATCCATTTTGTGGCAGATGCCACAATGATGTTTGCGCCATGCTTCAACGGCTGAACAATAGAACCTCCCGCTCCGAACGTATTGTCTACGATCAGAGGTATGCCATGATCGGCTGCAAGCTTACTGAGCCCTTCAAAATCAGCGATGTTTCCACGCGGATTTCCAATCGATTCCACGTAAATGCCCTTCGTGTTTTCGTCGATTTCCGCCGCAAATGCCGCAATCGTGTCTTCTTCGGCAAACTTAACCGTAATACCCAGCCGGGGAAGGGTAACCTTGAACTGATTGTAGGTTCCACCATACAGATGTTGAGTAGAAACAATATTGTCTCCTGCCTGGGCCAGCGTGGTAATGGCTGTAAACTGAGCAGATTGACCGGATGCGGTTGCTACTGCAGCTACTCCACCTTCCAGGGCAGCAACGCGTTTTTCAAAAACATCGGTGGTCGGATTCATAATCCGAGTATAAATGTTTCCGAATTCCTTTAGTGCAAACAGCGTAGCTGCATGCTCCGAGTCGTCAAATACATAGGATGTGGTTTGATAAATAGGTACCGCCCGCGCATTGGTGGCGCTGTCTGGTTCCTGACCTCCGTGAAGCTGGAGGGTTTCGAATCGATAGGGTTGTTTAGATGTGCTCATAATAATTGTGAATAGTGGTGAGTGAGATTAGGATTATGAAAGTTGGTTCGGACGAATCAAAAACTGGTGATCAATTTTGATGCATCGATTTTGAAAAAAGTGAATCGCTTTGGATTCTACTTTTTCTTCAAGTTCAGGATGAGTACCGGTACCTAATTGCAACCAAATGGCTTTGGGTTGTATCGCAAGGGCATCATCTACTGCCTGTGGGATCTGGTCGGGTCTTCGGAAAATATCGACCACGTCAACGGGGAACGGGATATCAGCAAGTGTGGGGTAAGATTTCTCTCCGAGTATTTCATCGGCTCCGGGATTCACAGGAATGATGGTGTAACCCGCATTTTTCAGATATCGCCCGACAAAGTTACTGTCTTTATGGCGATTACGGGAAATACCCACAATGGCTATCGTGGATACGGCATTCAGAAGCTGTTCTGCCTCTTCTGTTTCCTGTGAAATCTGTTCATTGGCACGCATTTTTGTGTCGTACCAGTTGCTATACGTTGCTTTCATTTAATTTCGCTTTATACCATAAAAAAGCCTCTTTCAGATGAGTCCAAAAGAGGCGGTAAAGCGAAAATCTTTTAAGCTCATCTTTTCCTGACAACAACCAAGAGGCTTAATTGCTGCAGGACAGGATGTAGCACCTTTCAAATTCCGGTTTCCCGAAACATGATGGTTGCCAAGGCTTCACAGGACCTGATCCCTCCACCTTTCGTAATGAGAATGCAATTCAGTAAAAGAACAATAGCGATAAAACTAAAAAAGCCCTCCAAACATTGCATTCCGAAGGGCTTTTTTAGTTTCTTAATGAAAAATCAACATAGAGCAACCCTTGGTGTTATCATACAACAACACATCATGGGGCGGCGCATATTTTGTCGATTTAAAATCATGAATAAAGATTACGGCATGTTTTGGTTTGATGCAATCAAAAAAATTACAGTGTGGCAGTTTGTGATGAAACTTGCTCATTCCGATATGCCCACGAAGCCAGTAATAACAGTGCAATACCTATGTTTTGCAGTATTTTAATATACCCGACTTCACTTTCAATTAAGTAGGCGAAACAACCAGTCAGTTCATGAATACCCATCATTTGTAATATCCCGATTATTACAGCAAACAAAGTAAGTATAGCTGCGCTCGCAAGAAGACCTAATTCTGGTTTAGCAATAAGCAATCCTACCATGATACATTCAAAAACAATGAGTGAAGACAACAGTATTTCGGGTATATACCCAGGTAGACGTAGCGCATTTGTGATCACAAAAAATGCACCTGGGTTAATCAATTTGTTTATTGAGGAACATGCAAAAAGAATGGAGGCACAAATCCTGGGTCCTTCTTTCCAGATTATTTGAATCATGTTTAGTTCCCTGGAAAGGTCGGTTTCCATATTTCAAGCTTTTGTTCATC
>JBCBST010000097.1:0-12751 GCA_039819115.1 Bacteroidota bacterium | reverse complement strand
ATTTCTTTATAGACTAATATACATTACTACTTACCTCTCTAATCGGTTTGTAACTTCGTAGCAGGAAAAGATTTGCCATTACTTATGGTTTCCCTACATTGTGATGTCTTTACATGTAGTATTATTCATGGAATCACTTGTAGCACAACCTGTTGAAGAACGATGGAAAAAAGATCGGATTCTTGATGATTTTAATCGGATCCGATCTTTTTCATTATACATTACTGACCCTCTTGAAGTAGAAGACTATGTAATTCAGCCTGCTGAGTTTGCAAGTCCTACTAAATGGCACCTGGCACATACCAGCTGGTTTTTTGAAACCTTCGTATTAGGCAGATTTATGCCCGGATTTGAAAGTCTGCACCCTCAATACGCCTACTTTTTCAATTCCTATTATCTGCAAACCGGAGTCCCTTTTACAAGAGCCAATCGGGGGATGTTGTCCAGGCCAACCGTAAAGGAGGTTCTGGAGTATCGTGCGTATGTGGAAGAGCAGATACGGGCGTTTATTGATCATTGCGATGAGAAAATCTGGGATCAGGTTGCACCTATCATAGAAATTGGAAATCACCACGAGCAACAGCACCAGGAACTGATCCTGACGGACCTGAAATATATGCTAGCTCAAAATCCGTTGCTACCGGTATACAAAAGTCGCGGGAGTATAGAAGAGACTGATATTCCGGAACTTACCTGGACCTTGTTTGATGAGGGAATGACCGAAGTCGGTAATGAGGGTAACGAGTTTACCTACGACAATGAACATCCCCGCCATAAAACATTTATTCAACGTTTCGAATTAGCGAATCGGTTGATTACCAATCAGGAGTATCTCGAGTTTATCAAAGACGGTGGGTATGCCCATTCGAAATGGTGGTTGGATGAAGGTTGGAGCACAGTAAACAAAGAAGGGTGGACAGCTCCATTATATTGGTTTAAACGAGGGGAAGAATGGATGCAGTTTACGCTGTCCGGTGCCCGTCCTGTGTTGCTATCGGAACCTGTTACCCACGTGAGCTACTATGAGGCAGATGCATTTGCACGCTGGAAGGGTGTTCGGTTACCCACTGAACAGGAATGGGAACATGCCGCTGTGCCACATGCAATAGATGGTAATTTTGTGGAATCTGATTTTTGTCATCCTGTGCCTGCTGCGCCTACTCATGGATTACAGCAATTATTTGGGGATGTCTGGGAGTGGACCATGAGTTCGTATGCACCCTATCCTAATTACAAACCGCTGCCAGGAGCTCTTGGGGAATATAACGGGAAGTTCATGGCTAACCAGTACGTGCTGAGGGGTGGATCTTGTGCCACCTCGAAAACGCATATCCGGAAGACGTATCGGAATTTTTTCCATGCGAATGCGCGATGGCAATTCTCAGGAATACGTCTGGCCCGGTAATTCCATCAAACGACATTACGCTAATTAAAAAAACTAATTAATCGAATACACGCTCTATATGAGTTCTATGTTAGAAGAAGTGCTTGAAGGGTTGAGTAAACCACAAAAGACACTTCCCAGTAAATACTTTTACGACGAAAAAGGATCGGAGCTATTCGACCAAATCACAGAACTGGATGAATATTACCCAACCCGGACCGAGGTAGAGATTCTCCAGACTCATTTTGACGAGATTGCCGCCTCCCTTGGAGAATCCGTAGTTTTAATTGAACCGGGGAGTGGCAGCAGCGAAAAAACCAAACAATTCCTGGATCGGTTAACCGCGTTATGCTGCTACATTCCAATGGATATTTCAGGTGATTATCTGGATAAAGTAGCCCGTCGTCTTCAGGACGAATATCCTGACATTGATATTAAACCTCTTGCTGCCGATTACACCAAACCGTTTACCCTTCCGGATGTGAATCCACATGCCCGAAAAGTGGTGTATTATCCGGGTTCTACCATAGGTAATTTCGAGCGCTATAAAGTGGAACGGTTTCTTGGGGTAATTCACAATATTGTTGGCGATGATGGTGGTTTTTTAATCGGAGTTGATCTCAAAAAAGAAGAGTCAGTTCTGTATCATGCCTACAACGATTCGGAACAGGTCACGGCCGCCTTTAATAAAAATCTGTTAACCCACCTCAATCGCAAGCTTGAAAGCGACTTCAACGTAGATCAGTTTGCACATGAGGCCATTTGGAATGAAGAGCTAAGCCGTATTGAGATGCACCTCATTAGCAGGATGAATCAGGCGGTACGGGTGAACGGGTCTGTCATCACATTTAAAGAAGGTGAGACCATACACACCGAGAATTCGCACAAATATACCATTGAAGCCTTTGCCGAACTGGTCGCCCCATGGTTTGAGGTTAAGAAAGTATGGACCGACCACAATACCTGGTTTAGCATTCAGTACCTGGAGCCCAGGCAAAGGAGTTAGTGGAAAGGAAATGGTTCCGTGCCCCATCCGGTATTTGGCTCGGTACCCAGTTTAAGCTCCAGGACTCCTCCTTCCATAATCTCCTGGTAGGTGATCCAGCTTCTGTTTATGGGCATCCCATTTAAGGTAGCCGACTGAATAAAGTTGTGCTCTTTCGATTGGTTTATCGCCTTTATCTGAAAGAAGCCCTCTCCAACCTGTATACGCTGTTCTTTAAAAAGTGGCGTTGTAATGGTGTATATAGGTTCTCCAACTAAAGCCGGGTACAACCCCATACTAGCCAGTACATACCAGGCACTCATCGTACCGGCATCATCATCCATTTCAGGGATAAACATTTTGGGTTGAGGAAGGTAGGTGTTGCGGATTACCGGCTGCTCCCACTTATCGTGTGTTCCGTAATAATGATGGTAGGGTTGGGTAAGGAGATGACGGACCCAGTGTTGAGATTTCCAGGGCTGACCGGCCTGGTTAAACAAAAACGGGGCATGTATGTCGGGCTGGTTACCGTGATTGTACAGGTAATTGGAAAAGAAGTAATCGAGGGTATCTGCATACGAGGCCGCACCGCCCAGCTCATCAAGTGCCCATGGCATATCGTGCGGTGTGAACCAACGGTACTGCCACAAGGTACCTTCATACAATCCTCTTCCATGCATGATATCCGAATCTTCTCCCATCGCTTTAAAATGCTCTCGCCAAACCGATCGATAGGTGGCCCATTTTTTTGCAAATTCATCTCCGGTATCATCAAACCCCAGTTCGTATGCAAGTTCAGATACCGCCCAGAGATCATATGCTGATTCCAGCCATTTATCGGGTGTTTCGTAGGAATATCGTTCCGTTTCCTCCACGATCAGTGGGAAAATGTCCCTCAGTCCTTCCGGTTGATATCCCTTTCTCCAGGCATCGAGCAGTAAGACAACAGCATGTTCTGTTCTCACCGTAGGAGTAGATTCTGTTTCCGTAGCCCAGTCTACTTTACCCTGTTTGTACAACTCCACCAGCGATTGCATCAAATCCGCATATACTTCCGGATGGGTGATGGAAAGCAAGGGGTACTTCGTGCGAAACGTATCCCAGATCGACCAACCGGAGTAATACGTAAAATGGTCTGAAGTATACACTTTCCCGTCAGACCCTCGATAACTACCATTTGGTGAAGAAGAAGCAAATGGAGATAGAAGCGTCCGGTAAAACAACGTATAAAAAAGTTCTTTTTCTTTCTCAGAAGCATCAATCGTAATCGGACTCAAGGCTTCATCAAATGAAGTAGCCACTCGTTCTTCAAAGAGATGTTCAGCAGAAATGGATGAAATAGATACCTCCGCAATAAGTACTTCTTTTTCCCGGGGAGTGAAGTAGGCAACAAGGCGATTGGGGCTTAATTCCTCGAAAGCAACCTCTTTGTTCAGTCTTATTCCGAAGTGCAAGGTATATGAGCCGAAGTTACAGACATTTTTTGCATGAACTCTTCCCTGAAGCTCTGTAGGGGAAAGGATGGTGTAGTGTGCGGAATCAAATCGCGCAAAACTGGTGGTCAGGTCCAGGAAAAGATGGGCAGGTTCTGCGGAAAGAAAAGTATACTCATGAGTAGCCGTAGCTGGAGATGCTTCTAATGAGACCATGATTCTGGATGAATCGATGTAAGCGGTATATGCCTTTGTAGAAGCAGACTCCCGATTTTTATTAAGTGTTACCGTTTGAGTGAACGCCCCGTAACCTGGGCGAAGAAGTACATTGCCTCCGGTTCCCGAACAGCCAACCCCTTCGATGCGGGTATGCGAAAACCCGCGAAGCTCCGAAGCCTGATTGTTATAACCGGAGTGTCCCCTGGGTTCGGTGTGTGGCCCCACACTGATCAGTCCGAAGGGTGTGGAAATCGAGGGTGAAAACTGCCCATGATCCCCTGAGGTGCCCCAGAACATATCGACGTACTTCGATTTTGATTCCTGCTCCTTCCCGGAATAAGAAGTACAGGTAGAAAGGATAACAGCAAAGGTGGATAAGAAGAATACTTGAAATTTCATGCCGGAAAATAGGTAGCTTGCAAAAGCCAGCAAAAAATTTGCATCAGTTTTCCTGAGGAACTCCCGCCCAGTCCAGGTAGAGGGATCTTACCTCTTTAACGTGGATATGTATGCTTTCCTGTTTCCAGGAGCTTGTTTCAACAGGGGGATGCACATGGGCAGTCACCGTGCCATGATTAGCAATAAGCGATCCTTCATAGCTAAGCTCACTGTTTCCTTCAAAGTAGATGGGAACAATGGGGTAACCAAGATCGATGGCCAGACGGAATGCTCCCTTTTTGAAGGGGCCGATTATGCCGGGGTGTTTCCTGGATCCCTCAGGGGCTACCATAATGGAAAGCTGATTTCTTGTTAAGCGATTGTACGTATTCATAAGTTGACCCACAGCATGTTCGCGGTTTTGTCGCTTAATAAACACCTGTCCGGTAAGCCGGCCAATAATAAAAAAGAACGGGAAGTATTGAAGCTCCCACTTGGCAACGAAACGAACTCGGGGCAACCCGATTGCGAGTAACGTCAGAATATCAAGAGTGGAAGAATGGTTAATTGTATAGACCGCCGGTTTTTGGTAGGGCTGGCTGTGGTGATGTTTTACATTAAAACGGATACCCATAATCCGAAGGGAGCTTCGACCGATAAATCTGGCAAAGTGCTCAACAATAAAATTTGTAGCTTTTCCCCAGGTTATGATCACAAGTATAAAAGCGAGGGGGGTAGCAATAAAGAACAAGGTCATGAACCAAAGGGCCCCGACTGAACTTCTTAGGATTTGAAAAGCGGAGATCGGTCGATGTTGCATGTTAGCGGAAAGCGTCTTCCAGGTGAGTGAACGAAGGTGCCTTGCCCGGTTGCTGAATGATTCCGATTACGTCAAAACGAACGGGAGAGCCATCCATTTTCCGTTCATATATCCAGGCTTCAGCTGCTTTTTGAACATTTTGAATTTTTACCTCGTTAACAAATTCTTCAGGCTGACCGAACCAGGTTGAACTCCGCATTTTTACTTCAACAAATACAATGGCCGTATCATCGTACGCTACAATATCGACTTCAGCCCGTTCAAAAAAATAATTTCGTTCCAATACGCGCCACCCTTTTGCTTCTAAATAGGCACAGGCCAGTTCTTCTGCTTCGGCCCCGCGTTCTCTGTTCGTTTTCGCATCAGTCACTAAAGACACCTTTCACACTTTCTTTTACTTCAACCAGTTTAATGAGCTGCTTTATAAAACCCACATTTCGTTTGTTGATATAAGGAAGCAATGCTTCTGTGAATCGTTCAAACATTTCAATAAACTCCATGTAGGCTACAATCCGTTCTTTGAAAATGATGCTGGCTTCATTATCTAGTCCCCCTTCCTTCAGGGTTTCAATACACTTAGCCAGTTCGGTTCGTATAGGGGCAATTTCCTGTTGCTGGCGTTCGCGTATGATGGTCGAAACGATACTCCAGATGTCGGTTTCGGCGGTATAATGATCTTTCCGTTCTCCGGGTATTGAAACCTTATGGATCAACTCCCACTCTAACAGTCGATGCAGATTCATATTGGCATTACCACGGCTGATATCTAGGGTATCCATGATAGAGTCGGTATGGAGAGGTTCCGATTCAGCATACAACAGAGCATGTATCTGTGCCATGGTTTTGTTGATTCCCCAGGCCGAAGCCATGGTCCCCCAAAGAACAACAAATTGCTCTAGTGCCTGTTCGTGTGATGAATGCTTTACCATAGTATCAAAGATGAAGAATATTCTTTCCTCAAAAAAGGAGGAAACCTTAAAAGGTTTTATACCTGCTTAACAAGAGATTGTCTATGTTTAAAATAAAAAAAACTATGCGCTATCTCGCGATTGCACTCGCTCTTTTCCTGTCATCAGGAACGGCTTTTGCACAAGATAAAACAGCCGATTTCACCATTGCTTTTGGCTCCTGTAACAAAGCCAGCCTGGACAACCCGTTCTGGGATAATATTCTGACGAAAAAACCCGATGTATGGATATGGGGAGGCGATAATGTGTATGCCGATACAGACGATCCGAACGAAATGAAGATCAAATACAACCAGCAACTTAAGGTGCCGGCATACAAAGCAATGATCGAGAAGATTCCTGTTATCGGAACCTGGGATGATCACGATTATGGGAAAAACGACGCCGGGGCAGAATACGGGATGAAAGAAAACAGCCAGCAGTTATTTCTTGATTTTATGGGGGTTTCGGAAACAGACCAGCGAAGAAACCGGGAAGGGGTGTACGCTTCGCATGAATATAAAACCAGCCAGGGTAAGATTAAGGTAATCGTGCTCGACACCCGGTATTTCAGAGGTCCCATTGAACGGGTTAATCGAACCTACATACCCAATGAAACCGGCACAATACTGGGTGAAGAGCAGTGGAAATGGCTGGAGACCGAACTGGAAACATCTGATGCGAGGTTTAACGTCATTGTAAGTAGCATACAAATTCTCCCGGCTGAACACCGATTTGAGAAATGGGCAAATTTCCCAAACGAACGCCAGCGCCTGTTCGACAGCATTCGCGACTCCGGAGCTGAGGGCGTACTGTTGTTATCGGGAGACCGTCATATCTCTGAGTTTAGTAAACTGGAAATGGAGGGTCTTGAGTATCCGTTATGGGACTTTACATCCAGTGGGTTAACCCACTCGTATTCTTCTTTTAAAGAGGAGCCTAACCAGTTGCGGGTGGGTGATGTGGTTTCCTCGCTTAGCTATGGTTTGCTCCATTTTGATTTCGATGCAGGCCAGGTGATCATGCAGATGCGGGGTGAGAGCGATGTGCTCATACAGGAGTTTACCCAGATCTATAACTAACGGCTTAACTCTTATCCGGTTTTCCTGAGGTGGGTGAGTCGGGT
The DNA here is from genome assembly GCA_039819115.1 of Bacteroidota bacterium. GTDB lineage: Bacteria > Bacteroidota > Rhodothermia > Balneolales > Balneolaceae > JBCBST01. The sequence continues at coordinate 5,459 of JBCBST010000097.1, read as the reverse complement.
TTGGTTTCCGATGTGGAAGTGGAGTCTTTAGACTCTTTCTGAGCACCGTTTTTGCGATCCGAGTTTTTATAGTCGGTCACATACCAGCCTTCTCCTTTATACACCACGCCACTCCCTCCGGAGATTACACGTTTTACTGCCTGTCCGGTCGTTGGACAGGTGGTCAGCGGGGCATCGCTCATTTTTTGAGTGAACTCGAAGACCGTTCCGTCTTCTCTTTTGTATTCGTAAGTGGGCATAAACAGGCGGTTAGTTACTTCTTATTTTAATGCTGGAACATACAATGCCAGCGCCTCGGTGTTAACCATTTTTTTGGGAGGTTACTTCAGAGATGTTAGCCCTTTCCTGAATCGGACCATGGCTTCCTCCAGCTCCTGCATGGCCGCAGCGTAGCTCATACGCAAACCATCCGGTTCTCCAAAAGCGTCGCCTGGAACAACAGCCAATCCGAATTCATCCAAAAGGTATAGGCAGAGATCGGTAGAGGTAGCCAGCACCGTACCATCCGGTGTTGTTTTACCCAGGTGGGACGAAATATCAGGAAATACATAAAATGCGCCGCCCGGGCTAAAGCATTTAACACCATCAGTGGCATTCAGCGACTCCACCATATAGTCCCTTCGTTTTTTAAAAGCTTCACGCATCTCAGCCACAGCATCCAGGCTTCCTGTGTAAGCAGCTTCACCGGCTTTTTGGGAGATAGAGCTAGGCGCAGACGTTTCCTGACTCTGAATTTTTGCTACAGCACCAACAACTTCCTTGGGGCCCGCAACATATCCAAGTCGCCACCCGGTCATGGCAAAACCCTTGGAAAAGCCATTAATGAGCAGTACACGATCCGAAAGATCGGGAGCTACTTGTAATAAGCTGACATGTTGTTCATCAAACACGATATACTCATAAATCTCATCGCTGATCACATATACATCAGGATACTTTCGTAGTACATCGGCCAGGTTCTGTAATTCAACTTCAGAGTAGCAGGCTCCCGTAGGGTTGGAAGGAGAACAAAGAATGAGTGCCTTCGTTTTTTCGGTAATGGCCTCTTCAAGCTGCTGTGGGGTAAGCTTAAAATTATGATCAAATGAGGTGCGGATCACGACCGATGTTCCTCCCGCTAACCGTGCCATTTCAGGATACGAAACCCAATACGGCGCCGGTATGATCACTTCATCACCAGGGTTGATCAGTGCCAGCATGGAAAAGCCAACCGATTGCTTTGCGCCATTCGAGCATACAATCTGCGACGGGTCGAATTCCAGTTGATTGTCTCTTTTGAGTTTGTCGGCAATGGCTTGTCGCAATTCCGGGGTTCCTGTATTCATGGTATATCCATGAAAACCATCGTTAATGGCCTGAATAGCTGTTTCACAAATATGCTGAGGTGTTCGGAAATCAGGTTCTCCGGAGCTTAAGGAAACGATAGATTTCCCTTCCCGTTTAAGCTGTTTGGCTCTTCCGGTTACTTTAAGTGTGGCTGATGGCTGAAGGCTTTGCGCGCGGTTGGAAATCATGAGATTACGTTGAATACGAAGATTGGCAGAAAATCCTGATTTCGGGCTCCAATATCCACCTCTACCCGTGTTAGTTTAGTTCGGGGCCTTTCGTTCACTCATTTTCAGGCTTAATGCCTCGGCGACGTTTAGTGGGACAAAAGAAGTGAGGTCACCGCCCCAGTAAGCTACTTCTTTTACAAGGGAAGCGGAGATAAAGGTGAACTCCTCATCCGGCATCAAAAAAACCGTATCTACATTCGGAGCCAGCCGTTTATTAGTGAGGGCCATTCTGAACTCATACTCAAAATCGGAGATCTGACGTACACCCCGAACCAGTGTTTTAGCGCCTAGTTTCTGAGCGTGATTAACCAAAAGCCCGGTGAACTGATCAACTTCCACCCGATCGGCCCAATCGTGACCGGCTATACATTCTGTAATGAGCTGAACGCGTTCATCTCCCGAAAAAACAGAAGATTTACTATTGTTCACTGCAACGGTTACCACCACCTTCTGGAACAGCTGAGCCGCACGCTCCAGAATATCCAGGTGACCATAGGTAATGGGATCGAAAGAACCAGGGTATAAGGCAATGGTATTCATACGTAGTTATTTGGAATCTACCGGATGCTTTTCAAAAATGGTAACGGTTGTTCGACCATAGGCTTTACTAAACCATTGGTGAGCATGCTCTTTGTAGTTATGGTATTTATCGTGTTCTAAAAGTAACCATCCTTCTTCTTTCAGCCAATTCCCGGTGAGAATTGTATCAATCATCTCATCCATCCATTCATACGAATAAGGCGGGTCGCAAAAAATGAAATCGTAGGGTACAGCATTGCTTTCCAGATATTGCTTTACATCCATGCCCACCAGACGCACCTGTTGTAAGACCTCGAATTGCCCGGCTACATGTTCGATGTGATCGATATTTTTAGGATCCCGTTCAACAAAAGTAACCTGTTTAGCGCCACGGGACAGGGCTTCAAATCCCAGGTTTCCAGAACCTCCAAATAAGTCCAGAATGGTAGCACCTTCGAGGTACTTATAGGCTTCAATTTTATTGAATAGGCTTTCTTTTACGCGATCCGTCGTAGGTCGGACATCAAGGCCCTTTGGGATTTGGATTCTTCGGCCTTTCAGCGTTCCTGTGATTATGCGCATGTAGCACCCGTATAAGCTTCGTAGTGGTTCAATGAAGTATAGCCATCACTCATCCAAGGCCAGCAGAATAGCTGGAAATGCAGCTGCCAAATCAAAACCATAGGTTTCTTCATCCGCAGTAACACCCATTTTATGCAGACTATCTAAAATGGTAATCTCTCCGGCAGAATCCCAAAGACCATGAAGGGCTTGTTCTACCTCGTGGGTTTGATGTCCAAAAAGGAAAATGTATTCATGAATACCCCGCAACCAACTGCTATATGCACTTTGCTGCAGCCAGTGGTAGGGTAGGTCATCAAGATCATCGAATCGGATAAAGGTGGCTGCTCTGAATTTGCCTAATAAAAAAGAAGTGATAGAAATGAGGTTGCGGTGGCAGCCCACCATTAAAAAGGAACCACCGGGTTTGGCAAAAGACGACCATTTTTGGGCAATTTCAAAATCACTTGAGAAATCAGTCAGTGCAATTTGAGAGGTCAGCTCATCAAACCCGTTCATTAAACTTCGCCGGCGCAGGCATAAAAACCGATAATCGGTATTGTGTATATGATGCCATGTAGGTTCAATATCCTCTCTCGGCACCCCTTTCATCAGTATAGAAAGATGATGCTCGCGTTCATCCGCATTGTCATACACCACTTTCGGAAGCGTGGTCCAGCATTCGTATGTTGGGTGGGTTAACGCCCTGACCGATCGAATATCATACTCTGATTTAAACCAGTCGATGGTACGTTGGATGTGTTTGAATTCAGATGAAGTCCGGTCTCCCAGTGCTTCAACAATATTGAAATTGAAATCCAGCGAACCGATATGAAAAAGGCGTTTACTTTCCTGTTGATCGTTTAACGCGTACAGTATCCGATCAGCAAAAAAACAAACGCCCAGGTTTGCGGATGAGCCGCTCACGTTAGTTCCAGCTCGGTGCGTTTCTCATGGTGGTTCTTGATAAACTACCAATCGTGTCGTCAGAGTCAGGATCTTCCAGCAAATAAAGAGGTGGCCTGCTGGAGTCATTTACCTGGTAAGTAAACGGATTATGAGGAGGTCTTGGTGATACCGACAAACTATCCGGGAAGTTTTTTAGCGTATAGTTAGTCGTCATGGTATCGCGTAGTGCAATAACAATGGAATCGGCCTGTATAAACTGAATGACACTATCGATTCCACCTTCAGTTGGAGGAAAATGTCCGTACCGGGTTTCGTATTGGATAAGCATATCCCGGATGGTGAACATACGATCATGTACACGATCTTCCATAGCTTCTCTGGCTTTCACTTCCTCGTAAGGAGAAACAATTGAGTCGTACAGCCAGTAGGTGAGGGCGATAATTACGATGCCAAAAACGAGACTAAGTATTTTATTTCTATTGTCAATATTCATTGGAAGAACCGGATGAGTTCGTAAGTTCAGTTCGCAAGTTAACGGGGAGCGTGAAAATACATGCACCCCTATTGAGTTGCAACTTTAAGGATAAATAGGTGCAAAGGGCAATTAAAGAAATCATTTTTCCACTGATGAGACTGTTTTATTCCAGGAGGTGCTTTGAATAAACGCGTGCTTCAGCTCGCCATCCCCAATATTGTGAGTAATTTATCGGTTCCTCTCCTGGGGGCAGTAGATACAGCTGTGGTGGGCCGGCTGGAACATGTATACTATCTGGGTGCCATAGCAGTAGGTAGCATCATATTTGATTTTATCTTTTGGGGATTTGGCTTTCTACGGATGGGCACCACTGGTCTGGCTGCCCAGGCCTTTGGTGCTGATAACAGAAAGGAAACAACGGCTATCCTCATACGGGCGCTATTGGTGGCCATTGGGGGGAGTGTATTCATCCTGCTCACCCAATATGGGCTTATTGAGTTTGCTCTGAGTGTGATTGATGCTTCCGTTGAAATCGAACAACATGTAAAAACGTATTTTTACATCCGTGTGTACGCTGCTCCGGCTACGTTGAGTTTGTTTTGTCTGAATGGCTGGTTTCTGGGGATGCAGAACGCCCGTTACCCTATGGCTATTACAATTGTACTCAATCTTTGTAACATCGGGTTTAACCTGTTTTTTGTTTTTGTACTCGGCAAGAACGTGGATGGGGTGGCATGGGGAAGTGTGCTCGCCAGCTATATCGGCCTTGTGCTTGCGGTGTTTCTCCTCATGCGCAAGTATCCCCTGAATCTATCCAAGCTTGAGAGGGGTGATATTCTCGACTGGAGCCAGATTCGCATTTTCTTTGACGTGAACCGGGATATTTTTATCCGGACCCTCTGTCTTATCTTTTCTTATGCGTTTTTTACGGCAAAATCAGCAGAGTTTGGCGATACGGTTTTGGCTGCAAATACGATCTTACTCCAGCTATGGTATATCAGTGCCTATGGGGTGGATGGGTTTGCCTTTGCCGCAGAAAGCTTAGTAGGCCGGTACAAAGGAGCAGCTGATAAACAGAGCCTGGATAAGGCTATACGATTAACGATGATGTGGGGAATAGTGTTGGGCCTGGGTGGAACTCTTTGTTACTGGGCGCTCCAGCGGGAACTCATCATCCTGTTTACAAACAAAACGGAGGTGATCGAACAGGCCACACGTATGGTGATCTGGTTGGTTTTGGCCCCTGTTATAAACTCTGTATGCTTTATCTGGGATGGTATCTATATAGGGGCAACCGCTACGGAGCCTATGCGAAACTCTATGCTGATTGCCACGATTTTATTTTTTGTTCCTTGTTATTATTTAGCCGTACCATATGTAGGTGTACACGCATTGTGGTTGGCCATGACAGCGATCATGGTTGTTAGAGGAGTAACCCT
>JBCBST010000096.1:0-12964 GCA_039819115.1 Bacteroidota bacterium | reverse complement strand
TAGAAAATGCAACTATGCCTTCAAGACCGCGATTGATGTACGGATATTGTTGTTCGTCGAAGCCTGTGTGCACGTTATCGGACATGGGTTACTCCCAATTTAGTTGGTTAATGAATGTATTCGAAGCTGTATGTTATTGCTATTCAAACAGTAGCAGCGCTTGAAGCGTTTGTGAGAACGGATTATTATTTCTTCAACGCTTTCGCGCAAGATAACCATATTTGTTCTATTTCCGGTTCCTGTCATTTCAAAAAAAATGTAATTGAAACATGGAAAAGGGCTTTCCGTAGCTCGTTTCAACCCAAATTAAACAATCTCATTACGATGAACGGATACCATTTAGACCCGCTAGGCATGGTTCATTTAGCTAGTGCAGTGGGGGCAATGATCTTAGGAGCGCTTGCTGTTTTTTTGAAAAAAGGAACAACCACTCATGTACGAATAGGATACGGTTATTTTTTCGCTATGCTAACTGTGAACATCACAGCCCTCATGATTTATCGTTTATTCGGATCGTTTGGTGCGTTCCATATTATGGCGCTCATTAGTCTGCTAACGTTACTGGGAGGATTGATTCCTGCATATCTGAAGAAGCCCACCCATAGCTGGCTAGAACTTCATTATGAGTTTATGAATTGGTCTATTGTCGGGCTTTATGCGGCTTTCTGGTCCGAGACTTTTTCCCGCTTTTTCCGGTTCGCCGGTTTCTGGACCTTCGTAGCTACTGCTACAGCGCTCACCGTTGCGGTAGGGATATACTTCATCAAACGGTACAAAAAATCGTTGATTGAAACCTACAGTCGGGAGCCGGGGGCAGAAATGGCACCCTCATCGCCAGAAGCTGAAATAGGTTAACTCCTTATTACAGGAGTTTCGATTTCGATTGTTCCCAAAACTGATCCATTTCTTCAAGCGTAGCTTCCTGCAGGGTTTTACCGCTGGATTTAATGCTGCTCTCTACAAAACGGAAGCGTTGCTCAAACTTTGAGTTGGTTTGTCTCAGGGCATCCTCCGCAGTGAAATTGAAGTAACGAGCCACGTTCACCATCGAGAATAAAACGTCGCCAAACTCCTGCTGCGATGCTTTATGGTCTTCATGTTCGAGTGCTTCTTTAAACTCCTGAAGCTCTTCTTCCAATTTTTCCCAGGCCAGTCGCCATTCCGGCCAGTCGAACCCTACATTAGCTGCTTTTTCCTGCATACGCTGCGCCCGGATTAATGCTGGTAACTGCTTTGGAAGTCCATCCAATGTCGATTTTTTTCCTTCCTTGAGTTTGATGTTTTCCCAGTTCTCGGCTACTTCGGCTTCTCCTTGTACAACCTGTTCACCAAATACATGTGGATGCCGGCGGATGAGTTTGTCCATCAGGGTGTAGATCACGTCGTTGATCGTAAATGTTTCGGTTTCAGATGCGATGTTAGCATGAAATACAACATGGAGGAGCAGGTCTCCCAATTCCTTATTGAATTCTTCAAAATTCCCCTCATCCAGAGCCTCAATGGCTTCGTACGCTTCCTCAATCAAATTATCTTTAATGGAATAATGGGTTTGTTTTCTGTCCCAGGGGCATTCCTTTCGGAGAATGGCTACGAGTTGAACTAAATCGTCAAAGGATTGAGAAGGCTTCATGCAAGCGTTTTAAAAGATTAAAGGGGCGGGTAACGGGAATTGGCGTTAAAGAAACAACGGGTAATCGCCCGATTCTTAACAACTCGCGCTGAACCGGGTTATATCTCACGTTTTTCTTTTTTTCTTTTTGGCCGCCGGGAACAAGATATTATTCAGAATAAGCCGGTATCCTGGACTGGTTGGATGGAGAGCCAGGTCGGTGGGTGGATCATTTACCCGATGTTGGTAATCTTCGGGGTCATGACCTGCGTAATAGGTAAACGTGCCTTTTCCGTAATTTCCGTGAAGATATTTTACCTGGTTTCTGCCAGGAGATTCGGCCAAAACTACGACCGACGATTTTACTTTATCGTCCTGGAAGGCTGTCGTTTGGCCATAAAACCCTTTTACACTACTTACATGATTTTGGGTAAGCATGGTAGGAACGGGGTCCCATTTGGCCGAAAAATCAAACAGCGTAAAGAAATCGAGGCTCTCGTCCACTCGATTTATAGCCACAGGAACATCGATATTTGCATGTTCATATTGAGAAGGGTTCAGCTCAATCTCAAAGTTCTCAAAGGCAAAGGTTTTGGTAAAATCGAGTTGGCTTTGCACATCAGGGTCAACGGCGTCTCCATCAAAGGGTTGGGGAGCAATATCAATACCTTCGGCCGCAAGTGCGATGTCAAAGGTATCGGTGCCGGAGCACATGGCAAAAAGGAAACCACCATTACCTACATAGTTTTTTATGGTACGTGCTACTTCCTTTTTCTGCTCGCTTACTTTATTAAATCCCAGTTCTTTGGCCATGGCCTCCATTTGTCGAACCTGGGCAATGTACCATGGCATATTTCGGTACGAAGCCCAGAACTTTCCATACTGACCGGTAAAATCTTCGTGATGAAGATGTAGCCAGTCATATTCCTGCAGTTTCCCTTCCAATACTTCAACGTCCCATAACATGTCATACTCCACTTCGGCGTAGGTCAAAGCCAGGGTTACTGCATCATCCCATGGCAGTTTTTGATCTGGTGTATAAACGGCAACTTTTGGGGCTTTAACCAGATTCACCACAGAGGTATTTACGCCAGATCGTTCGACTTCAGCCAGAATGGAAGCTGCCTCTCCATTTGAGATGGGTTGTATGTATACATTTCGAAGGCGGCTTTTTCGGATGATGTCATTCTGATTTGGAGCCAGAAAACTTCCGCCCTTGTAGTTGAGCAGCCATTGAGCTGAGTGCCCGTCTTTCAACTGATTAAAAATAATCCCATAGGCTTTAAGATGGTTGGTCTGTGAAACGTCCATGGGTATGAGTACATAATCCTGGGTATATATGTGTAATGGCGTAATACACAAGATGATGAAAAGAAATATAGATTGTAGTCTCATGATTGTTTTACCGATAACTCATTTAAACGTTTTCGGGCATACGGAGCATAAAATCCTTGTGGGTAGTCCAAAATCATGTCTTCCAGGTAACGAACCAAGGTTTCTGTGTCAAAACCTTCGGCCCCGATCCTTATCGCTTCTTCAACAGCAAGAATACGCTGCCACATGATAGATTCTCTTCGCTCCATCTTGGGCACGGTCCAGGTAGTTGCAAGAGAAGAAGTATCGTCCTGTGCTACAAATGCATTGATTTGATTTATACCCAATTGCCCATCTTTTGCCAGGAACAGAAAAGCATCTTCCCTGAACGGATACGCAGGATCTTCGGTAAGCAGAGCAAGAAACTGTTCGTTTGCCTCTCCCTTATTACCGTTAAAATAATTGAAATGAGCCGTTGCCAGCGGACCTAAAGCACTGCCAGTAGAATCCTGTGCCGTACCTTCCATAATCCATAAGCGGAGTTCAAGTGCGTCATTGGCATAATACGAGGTGTTTTTTCGACCGAGTGTTTTCAGTTGGATCTTGGCAAATTCATAATCGCCAGCGTAAAAATCAGTAAGTGCTAAGAAGTACCTGGTTTTTTCTGCCAGTTCATCGATCGATGCTTTTTTATTACTTCGGGTAAACAGCAATCTGGCCTGCACAAAATCTTTGTTTGTCAGATAACGTCTCCCTTCCAGATAGTCTATTTCCGCTGTGTTGTCTCCGTTGCTCAACGATTTCAATTGAGAAATGACTTCTGTTAGTGTTGACTGGTTGAACTGGTGATCAAGTGCAAGCTCGGCTTGTTTTAGGTAGACGTTTGCAATCCGGCTATACCTCGAGGTTTCTGTAACGATAGCCTCGAATTCTTCCGCAGCTTCAGAATACAAAGAATCAGTCATCACCCGGTTCAAACCGTACTGATCAACATAATCCGCCCAGCGCATGTAGGCGGTCCCCAGTTCTTCCATTGCACGCCATCGGATTTCACCTATAGCCTCTTCTTTGTACCAATTGAAAGCCTGTATGGATAACTCAAATTCATTATTGTCAACAAGCTGTCGACCCAGGTTAAAAAGAGAAAAGGTATAATCCTGCGTTTTTCTTTCGTATGCTCTAGCGGTTACCAGCGCCCGTCTATAGAGCTTATTCTCCTGAAGCAGCCATATTTGAAGTTGGTACAGCGCACGATACGCTTTATTCTGTATGGCTAACGTATCAAGTATTTCATCAACTTCTACGATCGTTATATCATTTAGCAATGGGTCGTTATACCGCAATAAATTGCGCTGGATCAAGGACAATTGCCGGGGATTGATCTGAATGAGTTTTATCCATTCCCTTAATCCCAGTTCATACTCTCCGCTTTGCATGTAGGCATTAGCTACATCTGAAAAGAAGAGTTGGTTGTTATTGAACCGTACCCGCGCAAGTTTGTACACATCCACCGCTTTCAGGTAAGCCCGGACTTCCAGCATTTGACGAGCTGTATTAATGTACACCTGCAGTTGATCCGGATACATTTCCAGATTTTCTTCCCAAAGCCGGAAAGCAGCAGTGGTGTCCTGTTGATAATGATACAATTCAGCTAATCGTATCGTAATTAAGGGAATATTTTGTTGGTTGCGGATTTGCTGTTCTGCCAGTTCTTTCGCTTCGGTATACTCTTTAAGCTGAATATGACAGTCGATTAACAGATCCACATAGATGAGTTCTGATGGTTCCTGTTCCACCAAATTCTGGAGGATCGCTTTGGCTTCCTCATATTGCTGTAACTGTACCCGGCGCGCAGCAATCTGGTACATACTCGAAACCTGAGCCCGGAGTTCAATCCCGGCCATTACACATAGAAGGAGTATAAAAAGGAATCGGCTATACATCGAGTTCCATCTTTTTCAGTTCGAGATAGTGCGGGGCAAAGGTTTTCAGTTCCTGATAAAACCGATGGAGAGGGAACCCGACTACATTGTAATAATCTCCCTCGATGCGTTCCACAAATACGGCTCCCCAATCGTCCTGGATTCCATAGGCTCCCGCTTTATCCATCGGGCTACCTGAGCGCACATAATGATCGATTTCCGCCGGACTAAGTTCAGAGAATTTAACCCGTGTTACCTGGTGAAATACCCGGGACTGAACCTGGTGCTCTTCATTCTGTTGAATCCGTAATGCCACACCGGTGTAGACCTCATGCCAGTTGCCACTTAACTTGTTCAGTAGTTCCACAGCGTGGTTAAATGATTCGGGTTTGCCAAGAATTTCACTTCCAAAAGCCACGATCGTATCTGCACCGATAACCAGGTCATTTGGAAATCGTGTACTTACTTCTCTGGCTTTGCGCTCGGCTAATTCTTCAACCAGGGCAACCGGAGCTACGATATCCGCTTCCTCATTAACCAGGCTTGGTACAACCTGAAAAGGTAACCCTAGCTGTGAAAGCAGTTGTTTGCGACGGGGGCTTTGTGAAGCGAGTACGATTTTTGACATGTGCTCCTAACGATGCACTTTTGGAGTTAGTGGATAATTAAATAACTTAGCTGTCCGTTTCAACGAAGTAAAATCTAAGGTATTTAGCACGAATAATGGCAAAAAAAGTACGAAACGCAGACAATACTACTCCCATGTTCTTCTCCGCATTTAACTACAGGCTGATTGGTATTGCAATTACCCTAATTGTTGGAGGGTTTACCGCTATGTACCTCGAAAACGAAGTTGACGGGATCATTTCTTTATATGTGTCACCCATTGTCATCATGGCGGGCTATGTAGTGGTAATATTTGCGATTATGAAACACAACCGGGTAGATGAATCAACGTCAAACACCGCGTCATAATTGCTGGTGCTTGACCGACTGGTAAATATCTTTTTCTCTTTTTTTCTTGTCGTCCTGTTTTTTTCGGTTGCCAAAGCCGATGATCATCTCCGTATTCTGCTGGCCTTGGTATTGGCTTCGTTCCTGGCCTGGTCTGCCTTCATACTTAACTGGCTTACTTACGACGGAGCAACGGCAGCATCCATTTTTGGAACCATCGCATTTGGCTTAGGTGGACTTACCGGTGCCTTAATCGTGGTTGCATTTTTTTTTACCGGGTCTGTGGCATCCAAAGATTTGATTTCCGGCGATGGTTTTCTGGAAAAGCGTTACCGTAGAAACGGAATCCAGGTTTGGGCAAACGGATTCTGGTTTGCACTCTGGATCATTGTGTGGTTTCTGAGCAAAGTAGATGCTTTTTTGATTGCTGCCATTGTTAGTGTGGCAAGTGCCACAGCCGATACATGGGCGACCGAACTGGGAGGGAACCGAATGAAAGGAAAAACATGGTTAATCACTTCCGGTGATGTGGTAGAACCAGGTACTGACGGGGGAATAAGCATCTCGGGTACGCTCTTTTCACTACTGGGAGCATTTCTGATTGCCTCGATCTTTAGTTTGCAATCCGAGTTAGGAACGGTTACCGGAGCTCTTATTGTAGGAATTGCAGGTTTTTTAGGAAGTTTAGCAGACTCTGTTCTGGGAGCTACTCTTCAGCATCGACAGTTCTCATTGGGTGGATTACCAAGCGAGACTCTGTCCCTTAGCATTGATAACAACTGGGTAAACTGGCTGGCCTGTGGCTCAGCTTCTGTATTAGCCCTGATTATAACTTTTAGCATAGGTCTATAATGTGGTATAAAAAGCTGCACTGGCAAATCATTATCGGGTTAGTTTTAGGAATTGTATGGGGGCTGATCTCCAGTTTGGTAGGTCTTAACGAATTCACCACCGATTATATAAAACCCTTTGGTACAATTTTTATCACCTTGCTCAAGCTTATTGCGGTTCCTTTGGTTCTGGCTTCATTAGTTGTTGGGGTAACCAGCTTAAACGATACAGCCAGCCTCTCGAGAATGGGATTTAAAACCATTGGCATTTACCTGGTTACTACGGTATGTGCTATTACCATAGGCCTCGTTTCGGTTAATGTATGGCAACCTGGTAAATCTCTGCCTGAGCAAACCAAACAAGAATTACAGGCATCCTACAGCAGTACGATAGAAGGTCGGCAGGAATCTGCCCGTGAAGTTCGCGAACGCACCATTATGGATTTCTTCGTGGATATTGTTCCATCCAATTTCTTTGAGGCAGCGACGGATAACTCAAAAATGCTCCAGATTGTATTAGTGGCCATTCTCCTGGGTGTTGGCATCATACAAATAGGAGGGGAGAGTGGTAAACTATTAGTCAATGTGTTCCAGGCTTTCAACGATGTGATTATCGAAGTGGTGAACATGATTATGGCAACAGCGCCCTATGGAGTATTTGCGTTAATGGCAGCTGTTATTGTAGACCTGGCCGGTGATGATCTTTCTAAAGCAGCAGATTTGTTGTATGCCTTAGGTGCGTACTGCCTCACCGTTTTATCTGCCTTGTTAATTCACGTGCTCCTGATCTATACCAGTTTGTTTAAAGTATTCAGTAAGGTTTCATTGAGCACATTCTTCCGGGCCATACGACCGGCTATGCTCCTTGGATTTAGTACAAGTTCAAGCTCGGCCACCCTTCCGGTAACGATGGAACGGGTGGAAAAAAATCTGGGTGTGGAAGAGGAAGTCGCAAGTTTTGTGCTTCCGGTCGGATCTACGATAAACATGGATGGAACCAGTTTGTACCAGGCTGTGGCTGCTGTGTTTATTGCGCAGGCACTCGGTATGGATCTTAGTATAGGCCAACAGCTTACCATTGTACTTACAGCTACGCTTGCTTCGATTGGTGCTGCCGGTGTACCCGGTGCAGGAATTGTAATGCTGGTTGTTGTACTGGAGTCTATACAAGTACCCGTTGCAGGAATCGCCCTTATTCTCGGCGTAGATCGTATTCTGGACATGTGCCGTACCACAGTAAACATAACCGGAGATGCGGCAGTGGCCCTCTCTGTAGCTTCCTGGGAGGGGAAAGTAGGGGAAGCTAACCTGGAAGATTAATTTTTGAGAATGGCGCAAATAGTACGTGCCATTATCATCTAAATTCCCTTATTTGCAGATATTAACAATTGGTTTGTAGCCTATGGTAATACCGCTACCATTAGCACTTTTTTCAAAACAATTACATATCGCCCTTCTCTTCGTCGCTCTTTTTTCAATACCGGTTGCCAGCCAATCTGTATTGATCCCCGGTGATGTCGTTATTGTTACTGCTAACTCGGCAAACGCTTCATTGGACATGGTTCCTTTAGTTAGCCTGGAAAAAGGAACCACTTTTTTTGTTGCTCAGGGGAGATGGGATAGTAAATCGGACATCCTTCAACAGGATTCGTTTATTGAGGTTGAGGTACGGGACAGGATTGCTGCCGGGACTATACTTTCTGTTATGGGTGATCTAACGACAGAGGGGTTAAGCACAAAAGGGAAGCTGCTGCTCGAAGAAGGAAGTAACCACATCTTTATCTATCAAAAGGATACGGATGAACAACGATTTGTTTACGCTTTAGGATGGGGTCATCCTGATGTGTGGAATGCCCGGAAAAAACAGGGGTCGGGCATTCCTTTTTCTTTATCTGAGGAGAACCATACTCTTGTTAAGCTCGGGAGTCTGAACAACTACCAGTATTTTGTACGCAATGGAGCAAGTGGTACCCGATCTATGTTAAGGGCTTACCTTGCAAAAGAAGTACATTGGAAAGGAGAAGAAGAGACTGTATTTACACCCTTCCGGACCCGGTTGAACATTCTGAATGCACCCGTTATTCTATTTCATGAGAGCGTGAGTTCGCTGGCAGAGAACGAGCAGGTGATTACGCTGAAAGTAGCCATTCACGAGCATGATGGTTCGAAACTGGAAGTGGGAGTTCGTTTCGATTCTTTACTCAGCACCTCAAACCAGGCCGATTTTGATAGTACGATAGCTGAAACCATCAACTTTACGGGTATCATTGGAGATGCCGTGCAGATGATCAGAATTCCACTGGCGGACGATAATCAGTATGAGGGGAGGGAAACGGCGTATTTCAGACTACATAACCTTACGAAAGGGAGTTTTGGTGATTTTATGGGGCATACCGCTTTCATCTCGGATGATGAAATTCCTTCGGTTGCGATTACAAAAATACATGCAGAGCTCAGTAACACACCGGCTTATATTGAACTCATCAATCTTGAGTCTATCGGTATTGATCTCAAAGGATGGGAGGTGCGCCTGGGTAAACAAAAGGCGGTAATCTCCGGATCACACGTTATACCGGCTGAAGCGACATCCCGTTTCTATATCGTTGATGAACTACCAGGTACCGACATCCAGAATGCCTATGCGTTAGGAAGTAAAGCACTGAACATGAAAAAGTCGGATGGAACTGTATCGCTCTATGATCATCATGGCCGTTTTGTGTTTGATACTCCATTTCGACAAAGAGATATCGTAAGAGAACCCGGCGAGTTGATGACCGAGGTTCAACCACTTTCATCACAAAACCAAGGCCGGACAGAGTTATCTGCACCTGCGTTAAGCTCATCTCAGGCTGCGGATCAACGAATCACCAGTCTGGAGGAAGGTTGGTATTCCCGTTCAGAGTTATCCGATTTCATTCGATCTCTGGAAGTGCAGAAGCAGGGATTTAGCTGGAACGAGCAACGTAGGAACTTTGAATCGGATGTAACTGGGCAGGCTCAACTGTTTTTGTTTGAATCTCCCGTCTCTCTGGAGGGAGATACACTTTCTCGGGATGAGATACGTGATCCGGAACAACCCGAAGAACGTAGCTTGACAATTAAGGTTTCGGCAACCGATGTAAATGAAGATGGTACCATCAACGATAGAGAAGGATTTAATCTTGTACACCTTGCATATCCGGGACGAGTACATGTTGAACAATTCGTTGCTCAACTCTCTGACCTTATTGAAATTACTCCGGAGCGGATTCATATCTATGCGTTTGATAAAGTAAATCCAGCCCGTTTCAACTCCCGATACCTGGAACGACGGGATGTGATCGAATCTGGTAGCTGGGTGTGGATTCACATCAAAGAACCTCTGGAACCGGTGGTTATAAACTTTACTCTGGAGGAAGGATACAACGAGGCAGGGTTAGCGGAAGAAGAGATTGAAATGCCGGATTCGTTTAAATTGATACTGGAAACAGATACCGGTACCGATGAGATCGAGTTTTATATACGACAACCGGAAGATTCTTTATTCGAGGTTAACCAACAGGCTGATATTAATGCCTACCACGCACTACACCCTTTTAACGAACGTTCGGTTCACTTAGCAGCCATACATACATCATCGCCCTTGTCTGATGTAGGTTTGAATGCCGACCTGGGAACAACGATGGAAGTTCCCATTCAGTTTTGGTCTACCGATGACGGCGATGCCTCGTTTTCGATTGTAGGCTGGGACTATATTCCCACGGAATGGCAGTTGTTTTTGGTACATACAGAAACGGGAGAGGAGTTCGAACTTTTTGAACTGGAATCGGTTGATATCCCCTTTTTGAACAGTTATGCGGATCCTCAAACCCAAGAGGCAGGACTGTTAACTTCCGGAATTCAAGTACACACTCAGTTTGCACTCCGAATAGTACCACCGGTAACGGAAGAATTGAATAACGAGCTTCCCGAGGAACTCGAACTCTATCAAAACTATCCCAATCCGTTTAACCCGGTAACGACGATTTCTTTTTATCTGCCGGAAACACAGGAAGTGCGCCTTTCAGTGTTTAATGTGGTTGGACAGCCCATTGCTGTTTTGATGCAGGGAGTAATGAACTCAGGTGAGCATCAGATCGATTGGGATGCAAGTGATAAACCCAGTGGTATGTATATCTACCAGCTGGAAGTTGGTAATAAAATTATGACTCGAAAAATGACACTTGTCAAATGAGCGCAACCGGAATCGATTCCGCGGTAAGTAATGTATAATTAACACTAAACCAACCCTTCTACGTACGCTCATTCATAACCATGAACTCCAAAATCATTCAGGAGACCGAGGTACCCGAACTCGGACTTTCAACATTTAAACTCTTCGGGAAAGAATGTACTCTTGTTATCCAAAAAGCCATCGAGCTTGGCTTTCGTCACTTTGACCTGGCCCAGGATCATAAAAATGAACGCGATGTAGGTGAGGCCATCCGTAAAACCCGGTTACCGCGGGAACAATTATTTATTACTACCAAGTTATGGCATACCAATCTCGAAGAGGATCGTGTGATTGCCTCTACGGAACATGCGCTCAGTGAAATGGAGTTGGATTATATGGATTTACTGCTCATCCACTGGCCCAACCCGGAAGTAGAGCTCAGAGAGACGGTAGAAGCTATGTTATCGCTGCGTGATCAGGGAAAGGTGCTGCATATTGGAGCATCCAATTTTACTATGGACTTAATGTCCGAGTTTAATGAAGAGATAGGTGCTCCGGTGTTTTGTAATCAGATTGAATATCATCCTTTTATAGGCCCGTTTGATATGCTGGACTATGCGTCAGTGCATGATATTATGCTAGGTGCTTATCTGCCTACAGCAGGTGGAAAAATCGCGCATAATGATCTCATTCAGCATATCGCAAAAAAGTATGGGAAATCGCCCGCACAGATAGCCTTGCGCTGGTTAATAGAGCAGGAACAGGTGATTGCCATACCCACTTTTTCTGACCTGCAGGAACTGGAAGAGTATGTTCAGATTTACGATTTCCAGCTGGAAGATGAAGACTTCTATGCCATTGATGATCTCGAAAAGAGCATAAGGATAAATAACCCGGAATTTGCTCCGGATTGGGATCATTAGTCTACCCTAAGGTGAAATTACCGAGTGCAACAGTTACTCCTTCCTGGGCGGACAACTGAACAAACAGTGTATTTTCTCCGTCTTGCTGAACCGATAGATCGATGTTGTCCCCTTGTTTACTTTCGCGCATATATTGTATTTCGGCTGAAGATACGAGGGTATTTGGTTCCAACGATTCGAGCATCCAGCCCACGTACGCGACATTGTTTACATGATTATTCATATCCAGGTCGGACTGTCGCACATGAAAGGAATGAGAAGGTTCCAGGCTCTTTCTGGATTTGATTTGTTCCCGTTTAATGGTTTTTACGTAGGGGCGCTTATCAAATTTCATATCCATGACTTCTGCAGGGAGGCGTACCGGTCGCCTGGTATGGATATCCATCATCAGCCAGTAACTAAGGCAATGCCCGATTTCTTCGCCATGTTCATTCCGGATAACAAAATTACGGTAAGCCCGGAATCCATCGCCGGAATGAGGCCAGGTTTCTATCGTAATGGTTTCCCGCCATATCGGGTAACGGACCATGGAAATATCCAGCTTGTATAAAACCCATGTTATACCCTGGCTCAATAACTGAGAGATATCAAAATTCAATGTCAACGCGTGATTTCCCGCCACTTCCTGAAACAACGCACATATAGCGGGTAGGGTGGCGACACCATCCGTGTTAATCTCGTTTGCCCGAATAGTAAAGGTTTCCGTGTGGGTAGCTGTAACTTGTTCTGTTACACTTCTCATAACATGCTAGAAAATTTGAGGTTGAATATAACCTTAGAAATAGTTAATTAATTGTGGGCTTTAAGGGGACGTTTAAAATAAATGTAGAACGATGAATAATTTAAAGTACTCAAAAAGCCTTCTTCGTGAAAATATCGCCTTAATTCATAGTGTAGCAGAATGGGCCCAAAAAATGGGGTATCAGGAAAGAGAGAAGTTCTCCCTTCATTTCCGAGAAGTGTTTGGACAAAGACCCAAAGAAGTATTCATTGAAGTTAAGCTTGAAGAGATTACCCGCTATTTAAGAGATTATCCAAGCGAAAAGAACTATTGTGTAGCTCTGGAGTTTGGTTTTAAGGATGAGAAAGAATTGTATAAGTTCATAAAGCGACACTTAAAGTGTACACCTACCGAATTACGTAAAAGGCTAATGGTAAAGGCGAACGCAAAGGGATAATGAAAAGGGCTAATGGAAAAGGATAGCTAATCCTTTTTGAAG
>JBCBST010000095.1:0-13286 GCA_039819115.1 Bacteroidota bacterium | reverse complement strand
GGGCGCAGATTCAACAGTTGATAAGTTTCTCTCAAACGTTTCAGAAGAGGAACTTTTTAACTTTCTTTCTGACTTGGAATCAAATGATATGAATGCTTTTATTGATTACTTCTTAAAAGGACGAAGGATCACTAACCCGACTAATGATATGTTAGCTTTAAATACTAAAATGGAAAATGTTTTGAAACGTATCGCTTCAACATCAATGATCAATAGAATACGTGTTAAGAACAAGTATTCTATTGATTGAGTTAAACTTTCTACACCTCCATTACATCAGGAATCGTGCGTTCATGCTTCTGCGTCATTTCAGCAATAGAAAGGGACATGATACCCTCGAGCTCAAGCACATCTCCACCAACGGTACCTAACGCATGAACGGTAAGCCCGGCATTCGTCAGATGATCGGTAACAGGTGCGACATTATTCTTCGAAACAGAAAGCACGATACCGGATTGAGCCTCACTAAAGGCAGTTTCGTGAAGGGAGGTAGAAAAGGCATTCAGGGAAAGGGTGGCTCCTTTTCCTCCAAAAATACTCATTTCAGCAAGGGTAATGGCTAATCCCCCATCCGAAATATCGTGAGCAGCCGTAATCCATCCTTTTTGAATGGCTTCCAGGACGGCAGCTTGCAGGTTGACTTCCAGCTCTAAATCCAGTTCGGGAGCATCGCCCGAGGTGACGCCATGTATGGTTTTCAGATACTCACTTCCGCCAAGCCCTTTGCGGTCAGCTCCAACAAAAAGGATCGCATCTCCTTCTGTTTTAAATCCTGGGGTAGTGGTATGAGCTTCTACATCTTCAATTACACCCAACATCCCGATAATCGGTGTCGGGAAGATGGCTCCTTCCGGGTTCTCATTATAAAAACTTACGTTTCCTCCCGTAACCGGAGTGTTTAAGGCACGACAGGCATCTCCCATACCGCCCAGGGCTTCTTTGAAGGTCCAGTACACTTCCGGCTTGTAGGGATTACCAAAGTTCAGGCAGTTGGTGATGGCCATCGGTTTACCACCAGAGCACACCACGTTACGGGCCGATTCAACAACGGCTATCGCACCGCCTTTCCGTGGATTCAGATACACATAACGTCCATTGCAGTCGGTTTTGGCCACCAAACCTCTTTTCGATCCTTTGATCCGGATTACGCCGGAATCAGATGCACCCGGTCCGGTCACCGTATTGGTACGTACCATGGTATCGTACTGCTCATGTACCCAGCGTTTAGAGGAAATATTTGGACTGGCCAGCAAGCGAAGGATCGTGTCTTTCATATCGGCCGGATGCTCCAGCGAGCTTTCATCAAAGCTCATAGTTTCTTCCAGGTATTCCGGTTTTTTGGTCTCCCGGATGTACTGAGGTGCCCCACCTCCCAGTACCAAATGCTCAGCAGGGATATCAGCTTTCACTTCCCCTTCTTTCAAATAGGTTACCCGGTCGGTATCTACCACTTCACCGATCACGACTCCGTGTAAATCCCATTTCTCATAGACATCGATAATTTCCTGCTCCCGCCCTTTTTCGGCCACAATCAGCATTCGCTCCTGGCTTTCCGATAAAAGGAGCTCGTAGGCCGTCATCCCCTCCTCTCTTGCTGGAACAAGATCAAGGTTGATATGCATGCCCTGTCCGCCTTTAGCGGTCATTTCACTGGTAGAACATGCGATACCGGCCGCACCCATATCCTGCATACCAATTACCGTTCCTGTTTTCAGGGCTTCCAGGCTGGCTTCGAGCAGTAGCTTTTCCGTGAACGGATCGCCTACCTGAACGCTGGGGCGTTTGGCTTCACTTTCCTCGCTGATTTCTTCTGATGCAAACGTGGCTCCGTGAATCCCATCTCGCCCGGTGCTTGCCCCTACAATAATCACCGGGTTACCCAGACCTTCGGCAATGGCTGAAGCCGTCTCCCCGGCTTTTACCAGCCCGATACTCATCGCATTAACCAGCGGGTTGCCCTCGTAGCTCTCATCAAATACAACCTCTCCCCCGATGACCGGGATTCCAAACGAGTTGCCATAATCACCGATACCACGCACAACTCCATCCAGCAGATAGCGTACTCTCGGGCTTTCCAGGTTACCAAAACGGAGAGAGTTAAGACTGGCTACCGGACGGGCTCCCATCGTAAAGATATCGCGATGAATTCCCCCCACACCGGTTGCAGCACCTTGATAGGGCTCAATAGCTGAAGGATGGTTGTGCGATTCAATTTTGAACGCGCATCCCAAACCATCACCAATATCCACCAAACCGGCATTTTCTTCACCGGCCCCTACTAACAGATGCTCTCCGTCTCTGGGGAGTTTCTTGAGTTCTACAATGGAATTTTTATAAGAGCAATGCTCACTCCACATCACCGAATACACCCCAAGTTCAGTAAAGGTCGGTACCCGGCCCAACCGGGTTTTGATCATCTCAAATTCTTCTTCCGTTAATCCGTGATCGAGCGCAAGTTCGAGGGTTACCTGGGGTTCTGTAGACATGTAGGGCTGATGTTGATAGTTAAACAGTTCGGAAGATAAGGGGAAATCAAGCTGGAATCTGTAGTAAGTCGGGTAATTCCTTCAGATCCTCCATTACCCACGTAGCAGCTTGTCCATTTTGATGGGTCGGACGTTGACTGGTTAGCCACGCCACCTTCCAACCGGCATTCAATCCGCCTACCACATCCGAGGTATATGAGTCTCCCACATACAGAATCTCCTCCCGTTCTACTCCTGCCAATGCGGTGGCATGATCAAATATCTTTGGATGTGGCTTCATCACCCCGATTTCTTCGGAGATGACAATGTGTCGTGCCGATTCAGCAAATCCGAACTGGTCGATTTTCATTTGCTGGGTTTCGGCAAATCCATTGGTAATAATTCCAACGGGAAACTGCTCCGCAATCCGCTTGTAGGTCGCCTCTGCTCCATCTATCCATTCCCAGTGATTTCTATAGTAATTCATGTACACCTTTCCGGCTTCTTCATATAAAGAAGGCATGATTCCAAGGGCCAGAAATGTTTCTTCAAACCGCATGCGATGCAGGATATGCCGGTCAATCTCTCCCCTCCCGTATTCCTCCCACAGTCCTTTATTAATCTGGTGATACGTTTCTTTTAAATGTGCCAAAGGTACCGACTGAACTTCAGGAAAATGTTGGTGCACATCAGCTAACCCGTTCTGTTCTGCCTTTTTGTGATTCAGAAGGGTGTCATCAAGGTCAAAAAAAATAAATTTGGGTATGAATTGGGACAATGGAATACTTTTTGTGATTATGAAATCAAATTCAAACAATACGCGCTTTGATTCGTAGGGCGCAAAAGTAAACAAACCTATTCCTTTTATGAAAAAATTGATCATTCCCATTCTTATGCTGGTTGTATTGGCTCTTTGGGGTTTTAGCGTAAACAATGGTCTCATCGACAAAGAAGAACGGGTAGATGGTGCCTGGGCACAAGTTGAAAACCAATACCAACGCAGGGCAGATTTAATCCCCAATCTTGTGAACACGGTACGTGGCGCCGCAGACTTTGAACAGGAAACCCTTACCAGTGTGATTGAAGCTCGGAGTAAAGCTACTTCTGTGAACATCAATGCTTCGGACTTAAATAATCCTGAAAAATTTCAGCAGTTCCAGGAAGCACAAGGGCAGCTATCGGGTGCATTATCCAGGTTATTAGTATCGGTAGAACGATATCCTGAACTGCGCGCTAACTCAAACTTTCGTGATTTACAGTCTCAACTGGAGGGCACAGAAAACCGAATCGCAACCGAGCGAAAACGATTCAATGATGCTGCTCAAGGCTACAACTCGTCGATACGTAAGTTTCCTGCCAGCATATTTGCAGGGCTAGGCGGACATGAACGCAAAGCTTACTTCGAAGCAAGAGAAGGCGCCGAGCAGGCCCCAACTGTCGATTTCTCAAACTAACCGGGATTCCCAAACACTCTAAGAGTCTAACTAACCACCTTATGGCCAAATTTTTAACGAAGCCTCAGGAAAAAGCAATTGTTGCTGCTATTGCGGAGGCAGAAAAACAGACATCAGGAGAGGTTCGCGTTCACCTGGAGCCCTCCTGTAAAACGGAAGATCCCATAGAACGGGCAAAACAGGTGTTTGCAGAATTGAATATGCATAACACCGAGCTCCGGAATGGTATTCTTGTCTATGTAGCAACCAAAGACCATAAACTGGCCATCTGGGGTGGAGAAGGGATACATGAAAAGGTAGGGCAGGCGTTCTGGGATAACGAAGTAGCCCTGCTGGTGAAATACTTTAAAGCCGGGGATCATGAAACCGGGCTGACTGAGGTGATCAGGCAAATTGGTGAAAGACTGAAAGAGCATTTCCCTTACCAGAACGACGATGTGAATGAACTTCCCGATGACATCAGCTATGGAGGTGAAGACGATGCTTAAATCTTTTTTTCTCTTACTTCTTACCACTACGCTCACCGTTCAACTTAACGCCCAGAATCTGTTCCCCTCTTCCCCAACCGGAATGGTGAACGATTTTGCCGATATGCTTACCCGCTCGGAAGAACAACAGCTGGAGCAAAAACTGCGTACTTATCGAGATACTACGACTAACGCTGTCGTAATCGCAACCATTGAGTCGCTGGATGGAAACAACATACAGGAAGTAGCCACCGAATTATTCAGTTCCTGGAGAATGTGGGAGGGTGAACGATATAACGGGGTACTGTTTCTTATCTCAGAATCGGACCGTGAAATCTGGATTGAGGTGGGTTACGGACTGGAAGGTGCCATTCCCGATGCAATGGCTAACCGCATATCCGAAAATATAATCGTGCCTTCATTCAGGAACGGCCAGGTGTATAGCGGCTTAGACCGGGCTACCGATGCTGTTATTCAACTGGCTGCAGGTGAGTTTTCAGGCATCCCCGAACTTCAGCAAACATCAGACTCCGATGGCGGTGGTATCCCCTTAGATGTTATCATCATTATCATTGTGCTGATCGTCTTTGCTATCGGTGGAAGAAGAGGTGGCCGGGGTCGGCGGAGACGTACCATCGGACCGGTAGATGTACTGCTTTGGGGTAGCATGTTCGGAGGCCGTGGAGGAGGTTTCGGCTCTGGCGGAAGCGGATTTGGCGGAGGATCCTCCTTTGGGGGTGGCTTTGGGGGCTTCAGTGGAGGCGGAGGCTTCGGTTCCGGAGGTGGTGGTGCCGGAGGCGGTTGGTAATCATTTCATTACCCGAAGCTTTGGATTAGTCGAATCTAAAATCATTATGTTATGGCGTAATGAAAACATCGGTCATCCTCTTCGTCATGGTTATAGCCGGGTTCGGGTATCCCGGTCTTACTTCAGTCCAGGTTAAGGCTCAAACAACACCTCCTGATACCCTGAACCTGTCGTTTTCGGTAAGTGGGGGTGCCAGCCTGGGTTCGTATCAGGCCGGGTTAAACTGGGCCGTACTCACTTTTATCAAAGAAGGGAATGCCAACCCGGATTACCTGAATACGCTATTCAACGAACCTTTCCCTCATTTTCGGTTAAGCGGATACGCAGGCTCTTCAGCAGGTAACATCAACGGACTACTTACTTCTATCGAGTGGTACAAAAACTCAATCCGTACGGCCGAAGAAAGCGTGCTCTGGAAAACATGGATTGATGTAGGCATTGAACAATTGTTTCCGTTCGGAGCTACCAAACGGGGTAATGATTACCGGTCCGGAATCTTCCACAGAAAATACCTAGAACAACATCTGGCCCGGTACCTGTACGAACAAACACGTTCCGATATCCGCCAGACAGACGAAATCCTGGATCTGGGTGTCACTTTAACCCGCCTGGACCCCATATCACTTGAAATTGATGGATCGGTCATCAAAACCCAGCGTTTCGTTACCACCTTTTCTGCATACTCCATTCCTATGGGAGGAATAAACCAGCTTACGTTTCATCAGAACGATGCCGTGATTTATGCCTTTGAAGAACAACGTCCGTTTGGTCAGCTCATCCAACCCAATTTTTCAGGTGACCCCTACGAACGGTTCAAGGAAGTACTCAACATCTCCATGGCATCCAGTGCCATCCCGTTCTTTTTTGAACCGATTGAGCTTCAGTACCGCAACTTGTCCTCGAGTGATCCCGACTTGCTCCGAACAGCCTCTTTTGTGGATGGTGGAATTTTTGATAACCGCCCGCTCGATCTCGCACTAAAAATGTATGGCGCCCGGTATGACGCTCAACCGGCATCAAATAATGCGTTCCGGTTGTTATACCTGGATGTGAATCACCGTAGAAAAGTGGATTCTTCCCTTGTTGTGGACGAGTCCCGAACAGCAACGAACGGTACGGAGTCTGTTCTCCGGTTGATGAGTGGAGCCTATTCCACTGCACGGCATTATGAACTGGAGGTTTTATACCGGAACAGCGATTTAAATGTATTCGAACAAGTCGAAGCTACCGATCGTAAACCGGATGTGGTTGGTGATTTTTGGGGAGGCTTAGGTGCTTTTTTCGGAAAACCCTTTCGGCAGTACGATTTTTATACCGGTATTTATGATGGGCTGTACTACATCTCCGATCGTTTTGTGGAAGACTTTATGGGGTGCCAGGTTAACTGCGACCAGCAGCGGGCAACGATCATTCAAACGCTGTATCAAAAAATGGAACTCTCGCCCGAAGCCCGGTTCATCATAAAACGACATTATGCTGATGAGTTTGGCGTTGATGCCCTGCCTTTTGATATGGACCAGCTCCTGGGAAACGAGTCGTACCCTTTCTATAAAGCCATCTTTGGAGCTTTTGAGGCATTTAACCGGGAGTTGAGAGCGTATAATGCCCTAAGTAAGCAGGAACGGATTAAAGAAGAACAACCTAACCTTCCCGAGTTTTTCTACTGGTTCGGCAAGCAAGAGGTTGAAATACCGGGTGGTGATTCGGTAACCATGAAGCAGCACCTGAGCAACACATACCTGGAATCTACCCATACGTATGCCACCACGTATACCCTGCCCACCGGACTCGTCGATCGTTCATTTAAGGAAGCGGTGGTTAACTTCTCGGAATTCGAAAAACAACTCATGGGACGGTTTTTTCATCAGTGGTGGAGAATCGAGAACGATTATTTCAATAAGACCAGTGGGTTTGAAAGTTGGGAGTACATCCCTGAAATGGCCCAATTTCTGTACTTTAAGGGCAATCCGTCAAAAAAACTGGGATGGAACCCCTCTCCAACGATCATCCAGGCGAATCACAACCAGTTTTACCGGTATATCTTACCCTACCACTTTTCATTCAACACCGTCAATACCGGACTGGAAGTTGGGTACGATTGGTTTATCGTGCCGGATATCCTGCATCTTCCTATTGAACCCTTTGTAAGAAATTCCAGAGTATCCGGTGCCTTAATGGCCAGAGCCGGTATTGGTATTGAACTCCCTATCAGCAATACCTTTCAGGTGGGACTTACGGCCGGCTCCCAGCATAAATATGAAAACCTTTCAGAATCGTTAGCTCGTATGCCTGTGAATCATATCGGGCTTCATGTGGATTACCAGAACCTACTACGTATCGGAACCGAACTTACTGATGCCGACCTTGGACCTTTGTTTGGTCAGAATCGTCCAATATTGGGTGTAAAAATCGGGATTATTGACTTAAATGGGTTACTGTACTGGGCGGGGCGACTGATCAATTAGCCAGCGAGTATGAGTATACAGAAATAAGGAAGCCCCACAGATTTCACTCTGCGGGGCCAAGATATGTCACAATAGATGTCAAAACGATTTTATCGTTTTCCGTTAAGCTGGTTCTTCCTCCACCCGTGTCGTTGTCAAACCCTCCCCTTCCGGAACATTGGGAAGCTGATTCTGATACTCTTCCAGAGTGAAATCATCAACCTGTATAGCATCATCCCGGCTCCGTTCAGCCGTTCTCACCAACAGGCCTTCTTCGGTGGTTAAAACCCCTTTCTCTATAGCGGGTTCAACCAGGTGCAGGTAATCCATTTTCGGTAGCTCGCGGGCCTTCATTGCTCTGTAGAGCTTTTTGTACAGAGGGCCGGCTTTGGTAATCAGCTCCAGCGTGTGTTCATAACGGCCAACAGCTTCTTCTTTATCCTCCGGGATAAAAATACCGTGGGTCATCCGGTTACGGAGTTCTCCCGGAGTTTGCATAGCCTGGGCTATTTGATGTCCTAGCTTATCGGATGGAGCCGTACCAACGGGATTTAATCGTCCCCAAACGCCAGCTAAACGGAAAGCCCATGTAAACCCGGGCACCTTAATCTCTCTAAGAATGCCTTCAAATGCGATTTGCATACGATAAAATGCATGTTGCATAGCCCAATCGAAAAATGCCCGGTCTTCCTGGCGTCGGCCTTCGGCCTCGAACCGAACCAGGGTAGCGGTGGCCAGATACATCCAGCTGAGGATATCAGCATAACGCCCTGCTATTTTTTCCTTCAGTTTTAAGGCTCCACCATAGGAGCCTAAGGCTACATCAGCAAAGAACGCAAACGATGCTGAAACCCACGCGAGGCGCCGGAAGTACTTCGCAGCCGGACCAGAGACTGGCGAGCCGGCTAATCTTCCTCGGGTAATGCTGAGCATAAACGCACGGGCTTTATTCCTTCCCACATGCCCCACGTGCTTCCAGAAGTTTTCATCAAACGCTTTGACATCCCTGTTCATCAGGGCATCAATTTCGCGATACGCATAAGGATGGCACCGAATGGCGCCCTGCCCGAATATCATAAGCGTACGTGTTAATATGTTAGCACCTTCAACAGTTACGGCAATGGGCATAGCTGTATAATTCGTGGCAAAAATATTACGAGGACCCCGGGAAATTCCTGCTCCACCAACTACGTCCATGGAGTCGTTTACAATCTCCCGCCCAAGTTCGGTAAAATTATACTTGGCAATAGCGGTTACCACAGCCGGTTTCGCCCCTTTATCGAGCCCTCCCGTGGTGTACTTTCGGGCAGCTTCCATCAGGTAGGTGTACCCTCCGATACGGGCCATAGGTTCTTCAATACCCTCAAACTTTCCTATACTAAGTCCAAACTGGCGCCGGATAGCGCTGTAAGCACCTACCGCGCGGGTTGCCAGCTTTGCCCCTCCCACACTTTGAGCAGGCAGAGAAATACCCCGTCCAACAGCCAATGATTCCATGAGCATGCGCCAGCCATTTCCTGCACCTTCAGTGCCACCAATAATGGCATCGACAGAAACGACCACATCTTTCCCCCGGGTTGGACAATTGTAAAAAGGGATCCCGAGCGGATCATGTCGTTTTCCGAGTTCTACTCCCTGAGCATCGGTTGGGATTAATGCACAGGTAATGCCCAAATCTTCTCCTTTACCCAACAGATTATCCGGGTCTTTCAATTTAAACGCCAACCCCAATACAGTGGAAATCGCAGCGAGAGTGATGTAACGTTTGTTCCAGTTGAGCCTGAGGTACAATTTTCCATCTTCTGCCTTAAACACGATTCCATTTGCCTGAATAGCACCTGCATCGGACCCTGCACCTGGTTCGGTCAGCGCAAAACTGGGCATTTCCACCCCTGCGGCAAGCCGGGGCAGGTAGTATTCTTTTTGTTCATCGGTTCCGTAGTGCATTAACAGTTCGGCAGGCCCCAGAGAGTTTGGAACCATAACGGTTGTAGCAAGCGGACCACAACGGGAAGCAAGCTTAGCCACTATGGCACTGTGTGCAGTAACAGAAAATTCATGACCTCCGAATTTCTTGGGAATAATCAGACCAAAGAAGCCCTCCTTTCTCATTACATCCCATGTTTCATCCGAGAACTCTTTGCTTTTCATCACTTCCCAGTCACTGGTCATCGCGCAAAGCGCTTCCACAGGACCATCTAAAAAATCCTGTTCCTCTTTGGTCAACTCAGGATAGGATTCACTAAGAATGCGCTTGAAATCGGGTTTACCGGAAAACAATTCTCCCTCCACCCATACCGTACCTGCTTCAATGGCGGTTTGTTCCGTTTCGGAAATAGCCGGCAAAAACTTTAATGCCTCCATCAACTTCATAACCGGCTTACTGATCAGGGATCTACGAATTGGTTTTACATTAAACAGGAGCACCAATGCCGTATAGCCTGCAAAAACAGGAATTCCGGCATCTAAACCAATCAGTCCCAGGTATCCGGCAACAGCCCATAACCAAAGTGGAACACCGCTATAGGCAAAGCCAATCATAATAATAAGAGCACTTCCAATCGCTGCCCATGCGGGCACTTCACCAAAGAATCCAAACAAAACAGATACTAAATTTTCCATGATGATCCTCTACGTTTAATTAAGAAATGGTGGTTTGGATCAGAAAGCCCTGAACGATGTAATTCAGTGATTCCTGAATGAATTTTTCAGTCTCTATCCGGCGGTCCAAACGCTGGCTAAGTACCACCGATGTAATGCCGTGTAGCTGTCCCCAAATGGAGTAGGCAGCCAGCACCGGGTCTTCCACTTCCATTACGCCCAGTGCTACTCCCTCTGATATAGTTGTAGCTAATACCTGAAACCCTCGCCTTACTTTTCTGAACTTCTCCTTGGGGTACCGGGCCATATCTTCGCCCTGAATCATGTATATGATCTGATACTTTTCCGGGTTAGCCAAGGCAAAATCGACATAAGCTTTTGTGATCGTCTCCACCCGCTTTACCGTATCGGTCTGGGCTTCTGCGGTTTGCTCGATATGTCGATTTAACTCCTCGACCGATTCTTCGATCAGAGTGTGGATCAGCTCATCTCTATTCTGAAAATACAGGTAGATACTTGTTGCTGTTACTCCGGCGAGTTTGGCAACTTTACGCATGGTAAGGGATTGATGTCCCTCTTCGTATACCAGTATTCGACTGATCTCAAGAATACGGTCTCTTAGATTTAACTCAGTATTGGGCATAGTGTGATTAGGTTAACAGTGTTAACTTAACAAAGTTAACCAATCCATGCGTAAAATCAAGAGGGGATAAAAAAGGAAGGTTCAGGAGTCTGGATTCAGCCTGAATGAAATAAATTTACTCTGCTTACCCGCTTCTAAGTGCATCTGCTCATAAAACGTTTGAATGGTAAGTAAGGAATCGTCTGGTGTGTCTTTGTAAATGTCCCCGACATCTCTGAGAATGCTCAGTCTCTCATCACGTATTACCTGGTGAGTATATTCGTACAGCTCAATACTATCCGTTTTAAGATTGATGGTACACTCCGGATGGCAGAATGTGCGATATAGATTCAGAAATTTTGGTGACGTAAGTCGTTTTCTGGCTTTTCGTAAATAAGGATCGGGAAATATGATCCAGATTTCATTTACCTCCCCTTTTCCAAAGTAATGGTCGAGATGGTCAATAAAGGCTCGCAAAAAGCGAACGTTAGGTAATTCCTGTTCAATAGCCTGTTCGGCACCAACAAACATGCGGTGCCCTTTAATGTCTACACCAACGAAATTTCTCTCCGGGTACAGGCCTGCCATTCCAATGGAGTACTCCCCTTTTCCGCAAGCCAGTTCCAGCGTTATGGGATTAGGGTTACCGAACTCTTCGGTATTCCATTGTTCTTTGGGATAGGGTTTTTTCCTTTCCAAGTAAGTATCGCAATCCAAAAAGTTGGGCAAATCCTCAACTTTTGCCCAACGCTTTAGTTTATTCTTCGGCATGCCTCAGGGAGATAACCGTTTGATGATCCATTGGTTGTTCTCCTGTTCGAACTTAATCCGGTCATGGAGTCGGCTGCGACGACCTTGCCAGAATTCGAAACTGGATGGTTTGATAGAGTATCCACCCCAGGTAGATGGTTTAGGTACTTCACCCTCCACATACTGACGCTCTAAATCGGCAAAGCGATCTTCCAGGATACTTCGATTCTCCACAATCTCGCTTTGATTTGATGCCAAAGCTCCGATCTGGCTTTTGTATGGCCGAACCTGAAAGTATTCGTTGTTCTCCTCTTCGGTTAGTTTTGAGGCTACGCCATCTATCCGAACCTGACGTTCTAATTCAAGCCACAAAAAACAGACCGATACATTTGGGTTATCGTCTATTTCCTGTCCTTTGTCGCTCGCATAATTCGTAAAAAAATGGATGCCTCGTTCATCCATACCTTTTAGTAACACCACCCGGTTATGTGGCTTTCCATCTTTATCTACCGTTGCAAGACTAAACGCATTAGGCTCTGGTACCTTAGCGGTTAATGCTTCTTCTATCCATACTTTTAGTTGTTCAAAAGGATCGGCGTTAACATCACTTTCGTCCAGTGCATGTTTGGCATAATCCTGGCGTAGTTGCTGGAGTTCTTCTTGTGTCATTTATCCGTAATAATGGGGAGCATTCCCCGGTTTCCATTTTATGTTGCACCCAATACTAGGTTTTTGGGTAGTTATTATTGAACCCTCGTTCATCAACACGTCTATGGCTCTCGCTAAATCTTTGCCGGTAACAGGTGTAGTATTTCCCGGCCGGCTGTCGTCAAATTGTCCTCTGTATACGAGCTCGTGATTGGCATTAAATAGATAAAAATCGGGTGTGCACGCGGCATGGTAAGCTTTTGCTATTTCCTGGGTTTCATCGTAGAGATAGGGAATGTCTAACTGATAGGCCTGAGCAAAATTCTGCATCTTATCAGGAGCATCCTGCGGATAATGTTCCACATCGTTTGAGCTTATGGCAATCACTCTGATACCACGGCTGGCACAATCGCGTGCTAAGGCTGCAAACTGTGGCATGATGTGCACAACAAAGGGACAATGATTGCATATAAAGGCTATTAAAAGTGGATTCTGACCTTCTCCGAGTTGAAATGAATGTATGTTGCCCAGGTAATCGGGAAGATCAAAGGCAGGTGCTTTGGTTCCAAGAGCTAACATTGTGGATGGGGTTGCCGCCATAAAATCGTATGTTTTGTCAAATCGTATTCATGATAAAACCTCGAACAAAGATATTGAACCCACAGGACAAAGTGGTGTTTGAAAAAGCTCTAAAGTTCTATTTTTTTGCCCGTCAACAAGACGTCAAGCATCTTGAAGACGATATAAGGGATCGGTTTAACTATGCTGCAAATATTGCCTATTCCCTCATCATAACCGGTATCAGAGATAACCAATTCAGAATTGAATACATGGATTTTTTAAATGAAGAACATCAACGGTTCTGTTCCCTTGGTTCTTCTGCCCTTTCTGATCTGATGATTCCTCCGGATCAAATCGACGAAATTGAATTTCCCGACAGAATGAGATATACCTTTGAGGATGACTTTCGAGCCTGCCTTCTCATAACGAAGTGTATACTCTGTCTTCTCATCTTCATCCTCAAAGG
>JBCBST010000094.1:0-13312 GCA_039819115.1 Bacteroidota bacterium | reverse complement strand
CGCAATTTCCATTAGATTTATCTATAATCTTAACACAGCGTTTTTGAAAATAGTATTTTGACCTAAACAAACCAGATCCGTGGAATCACATTTTATCTTGATGGATGCTGCACATATTAAACGGATTGTGCAGCGGATGGCTATTCAGGTGTTAGAACAGATTGACGATGGTGAAATCCCCATTCTTATTGGGCTTAATGAACGGGGTAAAGCGATGGCCATTCAGTTGAAAGAAGCCATTGAAAAAGAGGGTGAAGCTGAGATTGAATTCTATTCGTTCTCTGTTTCAGATGCAGCAAATGCTACTCTTCCTGATTGTAATGACCGGTTTGTACTCTTAATTGATGACGTGATTTTTTCCGGAAAAACGATGTTTAAAGCCCTGAGTCTGATTACACAACGATTTGAAGTAGCCCGGATCATGGTAGCCACTCTTGTTGACCGGGGCCATCGTAGATATCCTATTTTATCCAATTTTAAGGGGATGTATGCACCCACTAAACTTAAGGAGCATGTTGAAGTGTTGGTGAAACACGGAGCGCTCGATCAGGTTATACTTTTTAAAAATTAAAACACTCATTCTATCTACATCAATCATGAATAAAGCTTTTTGCTTAGTTCTTGCTTTCTTTCTGGGGGCAAGCTTCAACTCGCGTATACACGCACAGGCAATCGTCATTCCGGATACCCTCTCGGGTTGGCAAGGAAGTTGGGTTGCAAATCTGAACGGGTCACAGTCTACGTTTGATAACTGGTCTCAGGGTGGGGTTACTTCCATAAGCGGTACCGCTTCGTCGGTATATAAACAGGTATACCGAAAAGGTAATTTCGGGTATGGCTTCCGGGCAACGCTCCGATACGGCCAGGCGAATATCCAGGACCAGGGGGTACGAAAAACAGACGATTTCATTGGTATTCGTAATCGGTTTACCTATGCATTCACCGAAGACGGTAAGCTCTCGGGATTTGCCAGTTTTGTACTGGAAACGCAGTTTGATGACGGTTTTATCTATGAAGGCGCCATAAGCGGGGCAGATTCATTGATTTCGGGATTCTTTGCCCCGGCATATTTCACTGAGTCGGCGGGTTTGGCATACACTCCAAGTAACAACTTGACGCTTGAAGCTGGTCTTGCGCTTAAACAGACGCTGGTTACCGAAGAGGCATTAAGGCCCGTGTATGATCTTGCATTAGATGATAACCTGAGGGCTGAGGGTGGTTTGACACTGGGTGCTTCTTTCGCAAAAGAAGTGGCTACAAATATTACCTACTCGGGTAGCGTGGAGACTTTTTCCAACCTGTTGAGAGGTCTGGATCGAACGGATGTGATCTGGACCAATGAACTGGTGGGTCAGATTAACAAAATAGTAAGTGCTACTTTCCAGTTTGAGCTTCGTTATGATGATGATTTTAACGAAGAGATTCAGTTGAAGCAGGTTCTATCAGCCGGTATTTCCGTTAATCTTTACTAATAACGCGAGGTCACTTCAGGATTGAATCATTCATACGCTCGTGCAGCTGAATTACAGGTTGAAGCGTGGAAAACCTCCTTCGGAGCGTTCGATCCGCATCCCTCACTCCATGTGCCAGAGGAGCGATTAGAAGCCGTTTTTAATGTCGTAAGCGAGCGGTTGGAAGGAAATTACCCGTTTCATCACCCGGTGTATGCGGGGCAAATGCTGAAGTCCCCGCATCATGTGGCCCTTTCTGCTTATGCGCTCGCAGCAAGTATTAACCCGAATAACCACGCCCTTGATGGAGGACCCCCTTCATCAGAAATGGAGAAAGAGGTGATTAAACGGCTGGCCTTTTTCTTTGGATACGATAGTACCTGTTTAGGGCATCTTACATCAAGCGGTACAATCGGTAACCTGGAGGCCTTATGGGTTGCGCGGGAGATTCACCCCCAAAAATCGATCGCATTTTCTTCAAACGCGCATTATACCCATGGCAGGATGTGTGGAGTTCTTGGGATAGAATCCCAGGTCATAGAAATTGATGAAAATGGTGAGTTTAAGCTCGATGAAGTGGACCCACGAAGCATAGGTACCTTTGTCGTTACATTGGGTACTACGGGTTTGGGTAAGACGGAAGCCCTGCATCAGGTAGTGGTATGGGCGAAAACACATGATATCCGTATTCATATTGATGCAGCCTATGGTGGGTTTTTCCGGGTATTGGCCCATTCTTCCCTGATCGATGGTACCAACTGGAAGCTGATGCAGGAAGCCGATTCTATGGTGGTCGACCCTCATAAACATGGGTTACAGCCCTATGGCTGCGGATGTGTCTTATTTAAAAACCCGGAAGTTGCCCGGTTTTACCTGCATGACTCACCCTACACCTATTACACGTCTGATGATCTGCATTTGGGAGAAATCAGCCTGGAATGTTCCCGTGCCGGTGCTGCTGCAGTAGCTTTATGGGCAACGCTGGAGTGTTTTCCTCTGGAGGAGGCCCGTGGGTTCGGCCCCATTATGGGAGCGTGCAGGAAAGCAGCCCTTACCTTTGAACAGAACATAGCAGAAAGCAGGAAGCTTACGATGCTTTCTCCCCCGGAACTGGATATTGTAACCTACTTTCCGTCGCATAAGGGAAATAAACCAGTAACATCGCTTTCTGAATGCTCAGAAGCTGCTCGTACAGTGTTTGAGCGGGGTATGGAATCCCGTCAGTTTTATTTATCGCTGTATACCATGTCGGCTGATGCTTTTCTGAAACTCCATCCTGAGTTTCGGAAAGACTCAGAACAGGTCACCATTCTGAGAAGTGTGCTGATGCGACCCGAACACGAAATGTTTGCGGAAGAGCTGGTTCGCCGGATAGAACAGGCCGTATAAGTAATTTACGGTTTGATATGAGGAAGCAGTTGGTGCAGTAAGGTTTCACAGCTTCTCCTGACAATGGCAAAAACATGCTCAAAACCAGCCATGCCACCATAGTAGGGGTCAGGCACGTTGCGGTCTTCTGGGGTGGGATCAAAATCACGAAGCATCATAAGCTTATGTGCATACTGGTTCTGTTGGTCTAACCGGGCTAAATCCGAATGGTTAGAAGCATCCATTGCTAACACAAGATCAAACGAAGTATAATCCGCGGCTTCAAACTGCCGGGCACGACTGGGTAAGTGCACCCCATATGTATTAGCAGTGGCCTGGCTTTTGGAATTGGCCGGTTCGCCGGTATGGTAAGCAGCTGTACCCGCAGAGTCGATGTAGAAGTAGTCTTCAACCTGTTCTTTTTTAACCAGGTCGATAAACACACCTTCACCTGTAGGACTCCGGCAAATATTACCCAGGCATACAAAACAAATGCCATAGGGTTCTTCTTTTGTTATCGGGCGATGTGGAGCGGTATGGGATGGCATAGAGTGGAGACTAAGAAGAAATCAATATTTGCAGAAAAGCTAAGGTTTTGATGAACGCCTGCGCAAGGGCTAACGCCTTTTACAGGGGAATTCTTATATTACAAGATTATCAATATTCGTTGCATAATAACCAGGCATGGCCAAAAAGTTTGAAGAAATAAAGCAGTTGAACTACCCCAAATCAGAAGTGGAAATACTGAATTGGTGGAAGGAAAACGAGATTTTTAATAAAAGCCTGACCACAAGAGAAGATGGCATACCGTATACTTTTTTTGAGGGTCCACCCACAGCTAATGGTAAACCAGGTATACACCATGTGATGGCTCGTACCGTTAAAGATTTGTTTTGCCGGTACAAAACTCTGAAGGGGTTTCGCGTTGAGCGTAAAGCCGGATGGGATACACACGGTCTGCCTGTAGAAATTGAGGTGGAGAAGGCACTTGGATTACAGGGTCGTGCCCAGGTTGAGGAGTACGGCATAGCCGAGTATAATGCCAAATGCCGGGAAAGTGTACTGAAATACAAAGGCCTATGGGATGAATTAACGACTCGCATGGGCTATTGGGTGGATCAGGAAAACCCCTATATCACATTCGAGAATACCTATATTGAATCCATATGGTGGGCATTCAAAAAGCTCTATGAGAAAGGACTGGTATACAAAGGATATAAAATTCAATGGTATTCACCGGGAAGCGGAACCGTATTATCCTCTCACGAAGTAAGTTTAGGCTATAAAGAAGCTCAGGATCCATCGGTTTTTGTCAAGTTTAAGGCACACGGATTTGATAACACGTATTATCTGGCGTGGACCACTACTCCATGGACTACCATTTCGAATCTCGCGCTGACTATTAATCCCGCTCTGACGTACGCCCGGGTTGAACATAATGGGGAGTACTTCATTCTGGCTAAAGCATGTATACAGCAATCACTGGGCGACGATGTTACGGTATTGGAGGAATTTCCCGGAACTGAGCTGTTAGGTAAAACCTACGATCCTATTTTCGACTATGCATTCTCAGAAATAGATCGCGCTCAGGCCTGGAAGGTTATCCCCGCAGATTACGTGACTACCGAAGATGGTACAGGTATTGTGCATACTGCACCAGCATATGGTGCTGATGACTTTGAATCCTGCCAAAAAGCAGGGATTCCGATGTTTAATCCCATCACTCGTGATGGCGTGTTTAACAGCAAAGTGCCTGACTTCGAAGGGCAATGGTTCAAAGATGCTGATAAGCATATAGCCCGGGCCATCAAGGATAAGGGTCTGATGTATAAGCACGAAACCTATGTCCATAATTACCCATTCGACTGGAGAAAAGGGACTCCGTTAATGAGCTATCCGGTTGAATCGTGGTTCATCCGGACCACTCAGCTAAGAGACCGAATGGTTGAGCTCAACAAAACGATTAACTGGAAACCTGAAAATACGGGAAGTGGTCGTTTTGGAACCTGGCTTGAAAATAATGTGGATTGGGCCATTTCCCGTCAACGCTACTGGGGCACACCTATTCCACTATGGGTGAATGATCAAAACCCGGACGAGATAGCATGCATAGGTTCCATCGAAGAACTGGTTGAAAAAGCGGGTTTGGATCCTGAAGCCGATCTGGATTTACACCGTCCCTATATCGATGACATTACCTGGGAATCTCCTGAAGGAGGTACCATGCAACGTATTCCCGATCTGCTGGATGTATGGTTTGATTCTGGCGCAATGCCCTTTGCACAATGGCATTATCCGTTCAATCACGAGCATGAATTCAGCTATAGTTTTCCTGCCGACTTCATAGCGGAAGGGGTGGATCAGACCAGGGGTTGGTTCTATACCTTGCATGCATTGGGAACCATGCTCTTTAACAATGTCGCATATAAAAATGTGGTGTCGAACGGCCTTGTTCTGGATGAGAAAGGAGAGAAAATGAGCAAGTCGAAGGGAAACACGGTAGATCCTTTCGAAGTGATACAGAAGTTTGGCGCAGACACGGTACGATGGTACATGATGAGCAACTCTTCTCCATGGGATAACCTGAAGTTCGGGGAAGATGGCCTGAGAGAAGTGCAGCGTAAGTTTTTCAGCACCATTGTAAATACCTATTCCTTCTTTGCTCTGTATGCTAATATTGATGGATTTACGTATTCAGGGGCACAAATACCGGTTCATGAACGTACAGAAATGGATCGATGGATTATTTCGAAGCTCAATACCACCATTAAACTAATGGAAGAATGGTACGAGGAATATGAGCCTACCAAAGCAGCCAGAGAGCTGGAAACGTTTGTCGAGGAGCTTTCGAACTGGTACGTACGGAGAAATCGTCGCCGTTTTTGGAAGGAAGGTAATACGCTGGACAAAACGGCCGCCTACCAAACCCTTTACGAATGTCTTAAAACGACCGCTATTCTGATGAGTCCTATTGCTCCATTTTGTAGTGAATGGCTGTTTCAGCGATTAAACGAAGTGTCGAACCGGGATGAACAATCGGTGCACCTTGCGTTTTACCCGACCGTTGAAGAAACGGCAATAGATAAAATGCTGGAACATAAAATGGAGATGGCTCGGCTTATTTCTTCCATTGTATTACGTATTCGCAATCAGATTGAAATGAATGTGCGTCAACCTCTACCTCGTATCATTCTTCCGATTAAAGATGAGATGGAACGACAGGCCATCGAATCGGTGCGGGGTATAATTCTGGATGAGGTGAATGTACGTGATATTCAATTTGTGGATGATGATTCCGGAATTGTACATAAATCAGCCAAACCCAACTATCCTGTGCTGGGTAAACAGCTGGGACCCAGGATGAAGGCTGTGGCAGCAAAGATTAACCAGATTACAACCGAAGAGATTTCTGAATTTGAAACTAACGGCGCAATAGAGTTAGATTTAGGTGAGCAGGGAACTGTACGTATAGACCGTGAAGGGCTCGAAATTGTACGAACCGGTTTGGCTGGCTGGCAGGTGGAAACCGAAAAAGGGTTAAGTGTTGCTGTAGATACCAACCTTTCTGAAGAGCTGATTTTTGAAGGTATAGCCCGTGAATTTGTGAACCGGGTTCAAAATATGCGTAAAGAAGCTGACTTTGACGTGGTGGATCGTATCACCATCGGTTTTGATACCATCGATCGCATAAAGGAAGCAGTTGTTCAACAAGGTGAGTACATTAAGGCTGAAACACTCGCAGAATCGTTACAGCTGGAACCCTTACAAGTATCAGATTTTACTAAAACATGGGAAATTGATGGAGAGGAAATCCATATTTCCATCCGAAGAAACATTAACGAATAACGGAAACGCTATGGCAGACCAAAGCAGCACTGAAAACGGCAGAATCTCTCCTTACAGCGATGAGGAATTGGAATATTTCCGTGATATCATCATTAAAAAAAGAAACGAAGCCGAAGAAGAATTAGATACGTTACAACGAACCCTGCGCGAAAGTATGGAGAATTCATCGGATGAATCCGCCTACTCATTCCATATGGCAGACGCAGGGACCGATGCCCAAGAGCGGGAAAAAACCTACATGTTATTTAATCGAACCCGAAAGTTCGTTAAATACCTGGACGACGCCCTGAAACGTATCGATAACAGAACATACGGTGTGTGTAAAGTGACCGGTAAAAAGATCGCAAAAGGCCGGTTAGAGGCTGTACCTCATACCCAGTTGAGCATAGAAGCAAAGCTTAAACGTCGATAACGGTTCATTGACTACTCGAAGACTTATTCTTTTGCTGGCACCTGCGTTGACGGTGCTTGGTATTGACCAATGGACAAAGTGGGTGATTCGTACTACACCCGGTTTACATAATAAAACCATTATCGATGGCTGGCTCTCTTTTTACTATACCCAAAACCCGGGTATGGCTATGGGTATTGAGTTCCTGTCTACCCCTGTGATCAGTGCAATAGCTATCATAGCTACCGTAGGTATTCTTATCTATATACTTAAAGGCATTGGTGTTGCAAAACCAATGTATCTGTTTACGATGGGACTTGTAATCGGTGGTGCATTAGGTAACATTACCGACCGGTTGATTATGGGATACATTGAGGGATATGGAGGAGTACTGGAAGGCCATGTCGTAGACTTCATTCATTTCGATTTGGTAATCGGGGATTGGCCGGTATTTCCCTACATCTTTAATGTGGCTGATATCGCGATATCCGTTTCCATTATATTCCTCATCCTGTTCAATAAACAGTTTTTTCCTTCAGAGAAAAAAGAAACTGCCGACACAGAATCGGTTCTTGAAGAACCCACCACGCCTTTTGATGGCTTAAATACAGAAGAAGAACGGACAGCCGAAAGCTAAATAAATGAATAAAGCCGAACCCGAACTAATCAGGAAGTAAGGTCGGGTTTTGAGTCGTTCTTCTGAAGAAATTCAAATTCATCTTCGAATGAAACCTGGTCGACGATTTCCAGGCCGAACGCTTTTATCCCAATGCGTTTTACCGGGTTATTTGACAGGATGCGTAACCGACTGATACCTAACGCTCTCAGAATTTGGGCACCAACTCCATAATCCCGCGAATCGCTGGTTTTAGGACTGTTATTTTCTTCCTCTATTATGGAGCCATTTCCTGCCTGCATGGCTTTTAAAGTCCGTAGCTGATTGACCAGCACGGAACCCCTTTGATTACGATTCATATACAGCACTACCCCTTTTCCTTCCCGCTCCACCTTGAGCATAGCTTTATGCAACTGGTTGCTGGTGTCGTGATGCCGCGCTCCGAAAATATCCCCGATTAAATCGGATGAATGCACCCTTACCAATACAGGTTCGTTTTTTGTCCAGGTGCCTTTTGTTAACGCAAGGTGAACATCGCCGGTCAGCTCTTCCTCGAAAGCCCGTAAGCGAAAGTCGCCATACATCGTAGGCATGCCCACCTCCATCACTTCTTTTACCAGCGATTCGTGTTCATTGCGATAAGCAATTAAATCTTTGATGGTGATGAACTTCATTTCGAACTCATCAGCAATCTTTACCAAATCCGGTACGCGAGCCATGGTTCCATCCGGATTCATGATCTCACAGATAATACCAGCAGGCTTAAGGCCGGCCAGTCGGGCCAGGTCTATAGCGGCTTCGGTGTGACCGGCGCGTCGTAATACTCCTCCCTCTACAGCGAGAAGCGGAAATACATGTCCAGGTCGACGAAAATCGCCGGGCTTGGCTTCATCATTGATCATCTCGCGGATGGTATTTGCCCGGTCGTGAGCAGAAATACCGGTTGTGGTTAACCGTTTATGATCGATGGAAATGGTAAAATTGGCTTCATCAGGATCTGCTCCTTCTGTAACCATGTGATGGAGTTTGAGCTTTTTAGCCCGCTTTTTCTCGATGGGCACACAAATCAGTCCTTTACCATGCGTGGCCATCAGATTTACCGCTTCCGGTGTAACCTTTTCGGCGGCCATCAGAAAATCTCCTTCGTTTTCACGGTCTTCATCATCGACCACAATCACCATTTTGCCAGCTTTGATGTCCTGGATGGCTTCAGAAATGGTGTTGAACGGAGGCATGCTCATAGATAAACTATTTGTCTTTTTTCTCTGGCTTATTGGGATTTACATCCGAGATCGCTGTTTTCAGGAACCGGATTTTAACATTGGAGCCAACTTCGATTAAAACGGAATCATCTTCGATAGCATTCAATATTCCGATGATGCCAGACGATGTAACCACTTTATCACCCTTTTTCATGCCATCTACTTTCTGGCGGATTTCTTTTTGTTTCCTGCTTTGTGGTCTGATGATGAAAAGATAGAACACCAGGAAGATGGCAACCGGAAAGATAAGACTGGTAATGGTTGATCCTGGATCGTTAGGGTCAGCCATCAAAAAAAATGCAATGGTTTGGAGCATGGGGCAGAGAATTCAGTTTTTGTTCAAGCCTTTAAGATACGGAACTCTGCCAAGCAAAGACATTATTTATCCGGGTGGAAAGAACGACCTGACCTAGCATAATCGGCCAGTAATGGGGCTGGTTTGAACCGTGGGCCAAATTGCTCAGAAAAGCGAAGCAATGTATCGTGTACCCAATCCGCTCCTTTTTGATCAATGTATCGGAATGGTCCGCCGGTAAAAGGGGGGAACCCCAATCCCAGGATGGCACCTAGATCTCCATCGGTTGGTGAAAGAAGAACGTCTTCCTGAAGGCAATATACAGCCTCATTTACCATCATCAGCCCCATGCGTAGCTGAGCAGTCTCAGGATCGGGCTTGCTACGGGAAGAACTTCCAAAATGGGCGTAAATGGATTGATTTACCGTCTTCTTCTTTCCTTTTTCATATCGGTATAACCCATTTCCATTTTTTCTCCCCAGAAATCCGGCTTCCACTAATTCGCTGGCTTTTTTAGACGATCTACCCCCGCGGGCATTAAACAGGGGGGCCATCACATCGCCAACATGAGCTCCTACATCCATGCCAACCTCGTCAAACAAAACCATGGGTCCAACCGGATAGCCAAAGTCTTTCATTGTGCCTTCCAGGAATTCGATGGAGGCCCCTTCTTCCAACAACAGAAGAGCCTCATTCATATAAGGCGCCAGGATTCGGGTGGTGTAAAAACCGGGGCCATCGTTCACAACAATAACCGTTTTGCCTTGCTTTACCCCAATCTGAAAGGCGGTTGAGGTAACCCATGATGCCGTTTCCGGGGTGGTAATCAGCTCCAGTAGGGGCATTTTTTGTACCGGAGAAAAATAGTGCATTCCAATAACCTGTTCCGGTCTTGATGATACTTTTGCAATATCCGTAATGGGTATGGATGAAGTATTCGTAGCAAAAATACACCGGTCGGATACCACGTCTTCGACTTCCTTTAAAACCTGGTGCTTCAAATCGAGGTCTTCAAATACGGCCTCGATTACTACATCAGCATGCGCCAATGATGCATAGGATTCTGTGGATGTGAGTTGGCTCATCAGCCGGTCGCGTTCAAAGGAGGTGATGATGCGTTTATTCGCTTTTTTATCCAGTTCTTTCCACACGTTTTTCTCTCCACGTACAGCAGATTCTAAATCCCTGTCTTTCAATATCACCGAATAACCACCCTGGTTGATGCTCTCATCAGCAATACCGGAGCCCATTAGTCCGGCACCGAGAACACCGATTACCTGCGTTGGCTGAATATGTTCGGGCTGTGGAATCTTTTTAGCATTATTCATGCCAAAAAACAGCTGTACCAATGCTCTTGATTCAGATGAAGCTCCCAGTTTACCAAATAACCGCGACTCCTCTTTTAACCCCGCGTAAAACCCTTTTTTGTATCCAAATTCAACCGCATCAATAATCCCTTCCGGGGCGGGATAATTACCCCGGGTTTGCTTCGCAGTCTGTTTTCTTGCCTGGCTAAATATAATGGCCCGTCCCAATGGAGTAGCCTCCAGTATTTTTTCAGCAAAACTTCGTTTATCTGTTCTTTTGAAGGATTTCTTAGAAAGACGATGAACTGCGGCTATACCTGCTGTTTGTAATGCGTCTTTATGGATTAACTCATCTACCAAACCCATGCGCTTTGCCTGCCTGGAAAACACATTTTTTCCTGTGAGCATAATAGGCAACGATTTCTGTATGCCAATCAAACGCGGCAGGCGTTGTGTGCCACCGGTACCCGGCAGTATCCCCAGCTTTACCTCAGGTAACGCGAATCGTGTGCTGGGGTGCGTACTTGCTATTCGGTAGTGGCAAGCCATAGATAATTCCAGACCGCCCCCCATACAACTTCCATGAACAGCAACGACCATAGGTTTCTTCAGGCTCTCTATGCGGTTAAAAATAGCATGTCCCGCCTGGCTTAGTGCTTCCAGTTCATTGGCCGATTCACGGGTATTAAACATTTCAATATCCGCTCCTGCAATAAAATTATCCTCTTTACCACTTATTAATACCGCTCCTTTCCAGTCAGGGTTTGATTCAAACCGATCCAGAAACAGGGTGAACTCCTCCATCATGGCCTCATTCAGAGTATTTACTTTTTCTTCGATCGTATTCAGAACCAGAATAGCTACAGAGTCGATGGTAGAAATGTGGAAATAGGAGGTATTCATAAGGCAGAAAAATTAAGCTTTGTATCGTTCTACAAGCATCGCATGGCCCTGTCCTCCGGCTGCACAGGCAGTTACCAACGCGAAGTTGCCATCTTCATGATGCAGCCTGTTTACAGCCGTTGTAACCAAGCGTGTGCCGGTCGCACCAAATGGGTGACCAATGGAAAGAGAGCCGCCCCAGGTATTTATTTTTTCCATCGGGATTTCCCCGGTTTTTTGGGATGTTCCAAGAGAAGCCCGGGCAAACGAATCGGAGTTAAGGGCGGCTAACACGGCCAGCACCTGTCCGGCAAACGCTTCATGAATTTCGAATACATCGATATCGTCAAGCGTCAGGCGGGCTTTTTCCAGTACCTTTGGTGTGGCATAGGCAGGACCAAGTAATAATTCTTCTTTTGTATCCTGAGCGGTAAAGGTAAACTCCCGGATAATTGCCTTGGGTTGTATTCCCAGTTCCAGAGCGGTTTCCTTTTCCATTAACAGGCATGCCGAAGCACCGTCTGTCAAATAGGAAGCATTACCCGCAGTGATCGTGCCATGCGGCTTGATGAAAGCAGGGCGGAGCTTTGCTAATTTCTCAAGAGTGGTGTCTTCCCGTATGCCGTTATCCTGGTACGAAATGGTAAACGAAGGAGGGACTTTGGCGGGTATGATTTCCTGGTCGAGCAGCCCTGACTTACCCGCCTCAGCTGCTTTATGATGCGATCGCATGGCATACGCATCCTGATCGGGTCTCGAAATGCCAAATCGGGCCGCCATTCGGTCGGCACTTTCTCCCATGGTTTCTCTGGTAGAAAACTCAGCAATTGCCGGTAGTTCAGGGAGTAAATCCTTAAATCTTAATCCTTTTAAAAATCCCAGAAAGTCCAGAGGGGAAGAATACTTACGTGCTGCAAGTACCTTTTGTCGAAACTTCTTCCGGAAGCGAACGGGAATATCCGACATGGTTTCTGTACCACCAGCCAATACAATGCGTGCCTGTCCGCTTTTGATGGCGTTAACTCCCAAAGCGATGGCCTGATTAGAAGATATGCAAGCCATGGCAACCGTATAGGCCTGTACAGAATTGGGGATTCCTGCACCCAGAGCACATTCTCTGGATATGTTACTGGTTTTCACTTCCTGGATTACGTTGCCCATAATGACCTGGTCAATTAGAGCCGACGGCATCGATACTCTCGCAAGCAACCCGGATAGTGCCATTCTTCCAAGATCATAGGCCATTAAGGACGAATATGCGGTGCCCGATTTCAAAAAAGGGATGCGGGCACCATCCACAAAAACGACGGTTTTTTCTGCCATAGGTCAATTTTTGGTTTAAGTTAACACTGTTAAGTAAGAAGTCAATAACCTGATCTTTTTTGTTTGTCAGAATTGGGAATGTTCTTATATTTGATGCTCTCACAAAACCATGGGTGATTAGCTCAGTTGGTTTAGAGCACCTGCCTTACAAGCAGGGGGTCGGGGGTTCGAATCCCTCATCACCCACGTAAAGCCTCTTGAATGCTCAAGGGGCTTTTTTTTTGATTACAATTCATTAAAAAATCTATTACAAACTATTTTTTTATGAAAAAAGTGGATCAAAATTATTTTTATGTATATTTGTATATAAATCGTCGATAAAATAGTTCTAATGGAAATAAAATTTGTTAAGCGCAACGTAATAAAGTCCTCAAATAAACGATCTTCAAAGTTTAAACCTCTTCTTGAAGCTATTGATAAACTAAAACCTGGT
The DNA here is from genome assembly GCA_039819115.1 of Bacteroidota bacterium. Classification (GTDB taxonomy): domain Bacteria; phylum Bacteroidota; class Rhodothermia; order Balneolales; family Balneolaceae; genus JBCBST01. The sequence goes on along the minus strand of JBCBST010000094.1, from coordinate 138 downwards.
GGGCAGGCTTTAGAAGTTTCCTATACGAGCGAAAAGAGCGTAAACTCTATGCGTACTGCTGTCTATCAATATGCAAAACAAAAAGACCTGAAGATTAAAAGCAAAAGAGATATTGAGTCGAAAAGAATGTATTTCTTT
>JBCBST010000093.1:0-13389 GCA_039819115.1 Bacteroidota bacterium | reverse complement strand
TGGAATCATACATCTCTGTGGTTCCCGAATAGGGCGAAGCTCCCTTACCTAACACGATGGGTCCCCTGGTCATATGCTCTACTCCGCCGGTAACAAATACATCGCCCTCTCCGGCTTTAATGGCATGGAACGCTTTAATGGTGGCGCTCATACCCGACGCACACAGGCGATTTACGGTTTCGCCGGGAACAGAAACGGGCAGACCTGCCAGCAAAGAAGCCATGCGGGCCACATTTCGGTTATCTTCTCCTGCCTGGTTGGCACATCCTAAAATCACGTCCTCAATATGCTCAGGATTAACTTCCGGATTTCGTTGTAATAACTCGGCAATAGGTAAAGCCGCGAGATCATCGGTACGAATGGGAGACAGCGCTCCTTTTAATTTCCCGATAGGTGTTCGGATTCCGTCTATGATGTATGCGTTCATGGGAGAGGTTTTTATGTTAAAAAGCGGCTTACTTTTTCGGTTAGAATTCTTACCAGAGCCTCTTCCATGAAGTCATACTCATCAGGAATGTCTAACACGATAAGCTTTTGGTTTTTTAGAAATGATTTAAATCTTTTTTGAAGCTTCGTTTTATGCGTTTTTTCCATTAAGAAAATCAGGTCGGCCCACTTTACATCTTCAGCGCCAAGAGGTACTTCTGCGTCATTATTTAATCCAGCTGAACGGACCTCATATCCTCCTTGATCACAAAAAATGGCTTCTGCTGTCGGGCTCCTCAGTTTGTTTTTACCACACACGAAAAGAATATGCCTCATTAAACGTGTCCTAAAGCCATTTTGCGCAACAATGGATTCGGTCGGTACCGATCTTCCCCGTACTCATCCTGTAATTGAGTCAGTCGGTTATAGATCACGCTCACTCCAATTTCTTTTGACCACTTCATCAGTCCTTTTGGATAGTTTACTCCATGTGTCATGGCCAGATCAACATCTTCTTCGGTACCGATATTCATAAAAACAGCGTCATACGCTTCATTGATGAGCATAGCCAGAATTCGGTTTACGATGCGTTCACCCAGAGCCGGATCTTGTACAGGTTCAGGTTTGGTTGCCAGGTCCGTATAATCATAAAACCCTTTACCTGACTTCTTGCCGAGCCATCCGGCTTCGACCAGTCGTTTTTGGGCAAAAGAAGGTTTGAACCGGGGATCATAATAAAAGGCTTCAAATACGGAAGAAGTAACTTCATAGTTTACATCATGCCCGATCAAATCCATCAACTCAAAAGGCCCCATGCGGAACCCCCCAATAGTTTTTATAGCCCAATCGATGGTAGGGACATCGGCAATCCCTTCTTCCAGAATCCGAAGTGCCTCTCCATAAAAAGGGCGGGCAACACGGTTTACGATAAAACCGGGGGTATCTTTTGCTGTGACGGTGGTTTTTCCCCAGCCCTTAATAAGTGTATGAGCGGCTGATAAGGTATCATCCGATGTGGGGATACCAGGGATGACTTCCACCAGTTTCATCAGAGGGGCCGGATTAAAAAAGTGAACCCCGATACATCGTGCTGGTCGCTTCAAAGAAGAAGAAATGGAAGCGATAGAAAGGGAAGAGGTATTTGTTGCCAGAATACAGGTTTTGGGGACGATGGCTTCCAGCCGGGTAAATACATCTTTTTTGACGTCAAGGTTTTCAATTACAGCCTCTATCACAAATCCACAATCCCCGAACTTCGTGGTCGTTTCCTCAAAATGGATACGTTCCAGAATATCATCAACATCTTCCCGGGTCATTCGTTGTTTTTCAACTTGCCGGCTCAGAATTTTTTGTAATGATTGTTTTGCCTTTTCCAGTTGGGGAGTAAAGGCATCATAAAGATATACGGTATGACCGTTCGTAGCCGCGATTTGAGCTATGCCAGCTCCCATAGTTCCGGCGCCAACGATGCCGATTATGATTGGGGATGAGCTCATAATAAAATAGCAGATGTTGAGTTAGAAAAACGCTTCCAAGATATTAAAAACGGGAAGGTTAAAACAGGTTTGAAATGTTAGCTGGAAACGTTATCACAAAAAGAAAAGCCTGTATACGGTGCACGTATAATCAGTTTCCTGTAAACACAGGTTTCCGTTTCTCCAGAAAAGCAGCAACCCCTTCTTTATAGTCATGTGTTTTACCAGCTTCGGCTTGTAAGGCTCCCTCCAGTTCCAGCTGCTGGTGTAAAGTATTGGAGAATCCTGCGTTAAACGCTTTTTTGGTCAGTCCAAAACCCCGTGTGGGCATACTTGCCAGTTTTGAAGCTAAGGCATGCGCTTCATTCAGTAGCTCATCTGCGGCAACAGCTTTGTAAATCATGCCCATGGAGACGGCTTCAGGTGCCGTAACCGGGCGACCTGTAAAACAGAGTTCCGTTGCTCTTGCCAGACCAATTAATCGTGGAAGAATAAAGCTTCCGGCGCTATCGGGAATAAGACCTATTTGAGAAAAACTCTGAATGAATTTTGCCTTCTCCGAAGCTAAGACGAGATCGCACGCCAATGCAATGTTAGCGCCAGCACCAGCGGCCGTACCGTTTACCGCACAAATAACCGGTTTTAGGAGTTCGCGTATAGCAAGAATAATGGGATTGTACGTGTGTTGTACCACTTCGCTTAACTCCCGGTCGGGGTCCTTCCCGATTTCCACGACTTCTTCCAGATCCTGTCCGGCGCAAAAGGCCCGGCCATTACCTGTAATCAACACACATCGCACAGTATCATTTTCCTTCGCCGTCTGAAAAACTTCCAGAAACTGATCGGCCATCTCAAAGTTAAAACTGTTCAGAACGTCCGGGCGATTCAGCTGCACCAAAAGCACGCCGTCGGTTAAGGTGTGTTCAATAAAAGGGTTCAAAAGAGAAAAATTGACGTGATTGGGGTTGTCCCAGCATTTGATGGAATCGAAGCTTTCGATTGTATTCAAATGCGGTTTGGGCATAAATCGTACGAGGATCGAAGAGGGGATCTGCAATAGCCATATCAAAGACGTCACGATATTTTATCACATCGAGAACAGAAAGCGCAAACTCCAGCCCACCTGATAACCGAAACGTGGGGACGGGTCCTACTTGCAAACCCTGATGGGGTGAAGATGCTGAAAGCTCACCCAGGGTGGGTAAAAACGAAAGGGGCAGAGAATCAACGGGTTGTTCCTGAGCCCATACAGAGCCAGAAGCCAGGAAGACCATCCATAAAGAGATATGCTTTAATGACATTTGAAGTGCTCGTAGGGTTGATTGCAGGAATTACAAAAATACTGAGCTTTGCAGGCGGTTGAACCAAACTGTGACTGCAAAACCGTATCCAATGAGTCACAAAATGGGCAAGGCACAACTTTATTTCCACTTAAGGATGTTAAAAAATCTTCTTCGTTCAGCGTTTCAGTAGGAGGTGCAATGCCATAGTCTTTGAGCTTTTCTTTGGCCTCCCCCGTCATCCAATCGGTTGTCCAGGCTTCTGAATAATCCATAACGACATCAAAATTGGATATTCCTTTTTCCTCTAGCTTTTGTTTTACGCCTTGTTCAATGGCATTCATAGCCGGACAACCCGAATACGTAGGAGTGATTTTCACCTGCACATGCTGATCTGAAACATCAACCTGGCGGGCTATACCCATTTCGATGATGTTAAGTACCGGGATCTCAGGATCTACCACTTCAGCCAGATAATCCCAGATTTGAGCTTCGGTATGATTATTGCCAGTCGGCATCCTGGTGTGACCGTCTTAAAAACTGCATTTGGGCGAGCAGATGCCCCAGGTGTTCAGAGTGAATTCCTTTTCGGCTGCCGGAAATCATGAATTGATCCCAATCCGGAATCTCCAGAGTCGCTTCGGTCAATGTTTGCTCAACCAGTTGTTTCCATTCCCCATGAAACACAGAAGTATCGGTTCCATTGCCCGAATAGACCATTAATTGATCCACTTCATCAGCATAAAAAAGTTCACCGATATACATCCATAGTTCGTTCAACGCCTCCTGGATCTTCTGATGACTGATATCCGTTCCATCGCCCAGCTTAATCACCCAGTCTCTGGAATGACGCAGATGATACTTCACCTCCTTCAGGTGCTTCTGAATCATTCCTCTGAACTGCTCATCTTCGATGCTTTGGAGATTGCGGTAGAGGAAAAAACTAAAGGAACTAAATAAAAACAGGCGCGCAGTGGTGAATGCATAATCACCACGGGGCAACTCACACAATTGAAGGTTGGTGAATTCAGGATCGTCGCGGAAATAGACAAAATGATCGGGTGTAAGATCACCCCGCTCATCAAATTGATTGGCATATTCGTACAAGGCGCTGGAATGTCCGATAAGATCGAGGGCAATATTGGCAAGGGCTAAATCTTCTTCCAGCTCAGGACCGTGGCCACACCATTCCGAAATACGTTGACCCAGTATGAGACGATCGTCTGCCAGGCGAAGCAGATAGGTCCTGAATGCGATATCTGAAGTTAGGCTAGTTGTTGTACTCATGATCGTTTTTTTACGGCTCTTGGTACACTGTAAAACTGGGGATGGCGGTATAGTTTATCATGAGCAGGATCGAAAAACGGACCCTCATCTTCCGGTGATGAAGCCACAATCTGATTGGAAGGGACTACCCATATACTAACAGCCTCCTTTCTTCGGGAGTACACGTCACGTGCATTTTGTAGTGCGCCTTCCGCATCCGGAGCATGAAGGCTGCCTGCATGCTCATGAGCTGCACCTGATTTCTTTTGCGTAAATACCTCCCAGAGAGGCCATTCTTCATTCGTCATATCGAGCTGTGTTTTACCTTCATCCTGATATCGGCCTGTTTTACGGTGCGGTTTGAAATTCAGCAGAAGCAGTATATGCTGAGGATAACAAGTACCAGAACATTCGTTAAGAGGCCTTTTCAGAGGCCATTTTTTTCTTACGTGCATAGGCCGTTGCTGCATCCCGAACCCAAGCCCCTTCTTCGTAGGCAGTTCTTCGTGCTTTTATGCGCTCACGATTCATAACACCGTTACCATTTACAACATCCCAGAATTCATCCCACGGAATTTCGCCAAACTCCCAGTGTCCCGTCTCTTCATTAAAGGTCATATCGGGATCCGGAAGGGTAAGGCCAATGGCTTCGGCTTCCATCACGGCACGATCTACGAAGTGCTGTCTGAGTTCGTCGTTCGTGTTCAGCTTCACTTGCCACTTAATCAACTCTTCACTGTTTGGTGAATCTGTATCATGCGGCCCGAACATCATTAATGTAGGCCACCACCAGCGGTTTACCGAATCCTGTGCCATTTTGCGCTGAGCTGGTGTTCCGGAAGCCATTTTTGCCACCATTTCGTAGCCCTGCTTTTTATGGAAGCTTTCCTCACGACAAATGCGGAGGTTAGCGCGCGCATACGGGCCATACGAGGAATGTGCTAATCGCGTTTGATTCACGATAGCAGCACCATCCACCAACCAGCCTATAACCACAACGTCGGCATAGCTAAGCGTTGGGTAATTAAAAATGCTGGAGTATTTCGCTTTACCGTACAGATATTGCTCCACCAATTCCTGTCTGCTAATATTGAGTGTTTCGGTACCGCTATACAGGTACAGCCCATGACCGGCTTCGTCCTGAACCTTTGCAAGTAGTACCATTTTCCGCTTTAGCGATGGAGCACGGGTAATCCAGTTACCTTCGGGAAGCATACCCACAATTTCGGAATGTGCGTGCTGACTCATCATCCGAATAAGCTGCTTGCGGTAACGTTCCGGCATCCAGTCTTTAGGTTCTATTTTCTCGCCGGCATCAATGCGTGCCTGGAAGTCATCTAATTGCTGTTGAGTTTCCATAGAAAAGCGCTTTTTTAGTTACATTCGTTAAACATAGAGAGGTTAAAAACCATTCACAAGTATCATCCTGATGTCAGGGTTTATACTGCCGCTGCATTTCCCTGCGACGCATAGGCATGGCGTCGATGGTTGTGAGTAATAACTCCACGGATAACACATTATTTTTCACCCGGAGTTTTTCGGAACCATCTTTACCTATTAAGATCGTGGTGATTCTGTTATTGTCTGAGAGGTTAAATTTGTGGTATAGTGCCTCAGTCTCTTTCGAAATGATATCGGGAGAAGAATCCGTAAAGGAGAATTTGAGTACATCACGCTCAGCCAGCACATCTTCAGCACGTCTAAGCAGGGAGAGCTGTTCATCAACCAGGGAATCTGTTTCGGATCCAAAAATGAGCACCAGTCGGTTTTTCCATCGGTAATCATCAAGTTGGAAAGCAGAGGATACCTTCTGGGCCCTGGCATGCATAGCCACAGAAAGGGATAGTACAGATAGGAGGAGAAATAGCTTCATAAGGGAAGTTTCATGTGTAAACCTCCCCGAAAAGAACGGCGTTCTCAGATGAACAACAGAGGAGTTGCTCTACTCCCCAATATGTTTGTGGTTGCCCTTGCTGTGCCGCTTGCGCAAAGTTTTAACCACTTTATGAAAAGGAATCTCTTTTTCGGCCAGGAGTAACATCAAATGAAAAACCAGGTCGGCTGCCTCATTGATGGTCTCCTTTTCGCCATAGTTTTTGGAAGCGATAACCGTTTCAACCGCTTCTTCTCCTACCTTTTGGGCGATTTTATCCAGTCCTTTTTTAAACATAGAAGTGGTATACGACCCTTGCGGCATTTCTTCTTTTCGTTCGTAAAGTAGCGTTTCTAATTCTACGAGAAATGCAAAGTCTTTGTCAGTTAGTGCTTTTTTTAAACTCATAAGTAGTGTGCCCTCAAATTAACGCGCCAAAGTTCTGGCTTTTATCGTCCCAATTCAAAAATAATCGATTAAAAAATATGGATTACTTCCGGTTTGTCTCCTTTTTATCCGCCAGATTCTGGCCCATCCACGCTCCCATCTGCTTATAGTGCTCATCCGGATGACGTTTTGCGTGTTCAATAACGCTATGTTGGTCCTCAGTTGAGCGGTTCTGGTTAAACTTGAATTTGCCTTCTATGTGCGTGATTTCGATTTCTAATCCGATGATTGCTTTCAATTCAACAGGTATGGTAGATTCACCTTCGCTCAGGTCCCAGTCGCTTTCCGTATGGGCTTCATGAAAATGAGTGAGACGAACCACGGCCTTCCGCAGCCATTCGGGGTCATCAATGATAGTGGGTGTACCCGTTACATGAACCGAGGCATAATTCCACGTGGGTACGGTAACCCGGTCGTGATACCAGGCCGGGGTGATATAACCGTGCATGCCATGAAACACGCATAAGACGTCCTGCTCTGTGGAGATCCGGCGCCAATGCTTATTAGCCTTCGCAAAATGAGCAATGAGTACGCCTTGTTTATCCCGGTTCCGATCAACCAAAAATGGGAGGTGGGTGGCTTCTGCCCGATCCCCGTGCTGACTGAACAGTATTCCGAAGCTGTTCGCTTCTATAAAATCGAATAATGTCTTCGGGTCGGTTTCTTTAAATGATGATGGTGTATACATACTTCATAAAATTCAAAAAGGACATGATTCATTCAAGGAGGCATACATAAAGAGGGTTCTAATTTTGTATCCAAAAAAGTTTTTAAGTAATTGTCCCCTAATGCAATCGGGAGTTGTTATACAGGTGAACCTTTTAACAAAATAGGATACTAATCATGAATAAATATCTAATTCTACTCTTTGACCACGAAGATATGTACGCCAATTCATCTCCACAGGATATGCAGGAAGAGGTGGCGTTGCATGGTCAATGGATTGAAGAACTCGGGGATCACTACGTGGGTGGAGAAGCTCTTCAGGAATCGTCAAGAAGCATCCGTGGTGCTCAGCACGTGGTTTCAGATGGCCCCTTTATTGAGTCGAAAGAAATCATAGGCGGGTTTTACATGCTACAGGCTAAAGACCTGGAGGAAGCTACCGAATTAGCTAAAGGCTGCCCGACGTTACGCCTGGGTGGGGGACTTGAAATCCGTCCTGTTATGGATTTTGAAAATATGGACTGGTGAACACTTCTGGTTCAATGACCCAACAAACGGTTGACCATCTTTTCCGCAGCCAGTCGGGAAAGATGACAGCCGTTTTATCCCGCATTTACGGCTTCCAAAACCTGGAGCTGATTGAAGATATGGTGCAGGATACCTTCCTGACCGCGTTGAAGGTGTGGGGAATGAACGGCGAACCAGAAAATCCGGAAGCCTGGCTGATGCTGGTGGCAAAGAATAAGCTACTCAATCAACTTAAAAGAGGATCTAAACGTCAGCCTTTATCGGAACACGGTGTAAGCCTGGGTACAGAAGAAGTGGAAGAACTGTTCCTTGATCACCAGATACAAGACAGCCAGTTGAGGGTGCTGCTTTCCTGCTGTACACCGGAGCTACCTCCGAAGTCCAGGATTATGCTTACCCTCAAAATGCTGTCCGGTTTCAGCGATACCGAGATAGCCAAAGCTTTACTGATGAAGCCGGATGCGGTAAAGAAGGCCGTTTTCCGTGCTAAAAAGCATATCCAGGCTAATCCCGATGCCATCCGCATTCCGTTGAAACAGCAGGTGACTGAACGCATGCCCAATGCCATCCAGGTATTGTACCTCATGTTTAATGAAGGATATAAGCGGAGCATTGGTGAACAGGTCATATCTGAGGATTTATGTTACGAGTCAGTTCGTCTGATGCTGCTAATGAAGCCCTTTTCCGGTGAACTACAGTCTGATGTAAATGCCATTCTTTCTGTAATGTATTTTGGTATGGCTCGCTTTCCTGCCCGGTTGGATGAAGAAGGAGGGATGATAGAACTGGAGTTTCAGGACCGGTGTAAGTGGGATCAGGATCTGTTGAAAGCCGGATTCTATTTTTTGAGGGCAGCCGGGAGTGCGCGGGTCCGATCGGCGTACTACCTCGAGGCAGTAATTGCATCGGTGCATTGTGCAGCCGCATCCTACGAGGAAACGGACTGGGCGACGATTGAACTCTGCTACCAGAAACTGGCAGAGCTGAACGCTTCCCCCATGGTGAAACTGAATAAAGCCATTGCCACCGGTATGCATCTGGGGGCAAAACAGGGACTTTCAGCGCTGGAAGACTTAATCGATGAGTTACCCAAAGATCGACTCTTTTTAATTCATGCCGCAAAAGCACGGCTACTCATGAATGAGGAGCAGTATGGGAAAGCAAAAGCATGGTACCAGGTGGCATATGATTTAGCCGATTTCGAACCGGATCGGGTATTTATCCTCAAAAAAATGGAGGAGTGCGACCGGATGGGGGTGATGAGAAGGAATTGAGGGTTATATACCGACTCGGGTTAACGGTTTAATCTCTTTAATAGGACGGTGAGAAGAAAGGTCGTACATAGCCTGAAGATTAAGCCAAAACTCCGGTGATGTTGTAAAAGCCTTAGATAGCAACCAAGCAGTATCAGAAGATATACCCCTTTTACCCCGAATGATTTCATTAATCCGCTGAATAGGAACTCCTAAATGATCGGCTAATTCTTTTTGAGACAGATTCATAGGTTCGAGATACTCTTTGAGAAGAATTCTGCCTGGATGTGTGCTTACTCGGTGTTGAGGAATCATGTATTGCTTTCTGTTTTAATGGTAATCTATAATTGAAACATCCACTGCTGCAGAATCTTGCCATTTAAATATGATTCTCCATTGAATGTTTATTCTGATGCTATAAAACCCAGCATAATCACCTTTTAAGGCTTCCAGTCTGTTGCCAGGAGGTGATCGCAAATCATCTAACGACACAGCAGCATTCAAAACATCCAATTTGTAAATGGCTGAATCACGAATTTGAAGAGGCAATTTTCTGACCTTACTACTTGATATCCCATTGTATAAATCGGAAGTAGCTTTATCTCCAAATGATCTAATCATGCGCTAAGTTAATGGATTAACGGTATCCATGCAATTTGATCCCGGATACAATGTACTATAAGCATGATTTCGAACCGGATCGGGTATTCATCCTCAAAAAAATGGAAGAGTGTGACCGGATGGGGGTAAACTTAAATTAAGCTATTCTACTCCTTACGAAATCGATTACATTATCCTTCTGATCTGAGTTTCGACAACTGATTTACGAAGGCGTTTTAATCCTCAGATCAAGTGTAATCCCGATGGTGTAGTTACGCTGAGGAGCAGGCTGGAAATACCGTTCCCCGAATGGGTTGATATCGAAGCCCAGGCTGTAGTCTTCGTTCAGCACATTATCCAGAGTCCAGAAGGCTTCAACCCCAACCACACCCCGGATCACACGTCGTATACCCAGTTTCGTTTTAACCACATGAAAGGGGTCGGAAGACACCGTGTTGGCATCGTTAAGAGGAATAGCATCCGAGTAGTAGTGCGACACAGTTCCAAATATCCCGCTCCGGGTTTGGAAAAGAAGTTGGGTAAAGGAAGTAAGAGGAGGTACCCCGGTCAGGTCATTCCCGGAAAAATCGGCGTCAGCGGTCTGGTAGTCATCAAATCGGAAATAATAGAACGTGAAGGCGTTTTGAAGGTTAACCTGCGTGAGCCAGTGTTCGGTGTCCTGCCATAATGCGAATTGTGTTCCCAGCTCCAGCCCGAACTGATCGGTGCCACCAGCATTTCGGAATACATCCGTGCCCCGTTCTGTTTCCAATTGGATGATGGCATCATTCAGCCTGTAATAAAACAAGGCTAAATCGTAGGAAAAGCGATTATCTGGAATATTGCCACGTATTCCAACCTCCCAGCTGGTTCCCCGTTCGGCAGCCAGGTCCAGGTTGATGCTCCCTTCATTGGTGCGAACTTCTTCAATCGTGGGAGGTGAAAACCCCTGGCTGATGCTGGCATGGAGGGTATGCGTCTCGTCCAGTTTCCACGCCAGCCCAATCCGTGGAACGAACTGGGTATCGAAGTCCGTCTGGAAGTTCCCGGGTACATCATCCTCCACAAACGTCACCAACCGGTCGATGTCGTACCGGAGTGAGTTGTAGCTTAATCCTGCGGTCAGAAAAACCCGGTCTGATAAATCTATATCAGCTGTTGCAAAATAAAGCAGGCTATATGTTCTCAGATCATCATCAAAATTCAGCGCACCCGATACCCCATCATTATTCTCAAAATTACGTGCAGCGGTTTGTCCTAGCTGGAATTCAGAACCACCCCGCAGGGAAACCGGCATATCGAATACCTCGGTGTTCAGAGTTCCCACGGTTCGTATTCCTCCGCTTTTACGGCTGTCTCGTTTATAGTCGAAGAGAAACGGATTTTCAAAATCGCTGAAGCTTCCAAATAAGACGCTTTCCACGTTGATCAGGTTCCAGAACCGGTAATCTATGCTGGCTCCGACGTGCAGGGACTCATGGCGGATACTGGAATTCTGTCGTTCGCTCCCTGCCCGGGCCTGTTGGGGGTTCTCCCGAAATTGTTCGGCTGTTAATCCACCGGGGATGCCGTAGTTTAAATTGGAATACAGCAGGTTGAAAGAGACAACGCTGTTTCGGGAAGCGGTGAACCGTCCATGGGTTTCTACCGTCTCCCGGTTCAGGAAAGCCTGGTCGCGAAACCCATCCGATTGTTGATTCTGATATCCATACTGGATTTCACCCCCGTCCAGCCGGCTGATGTATCGTCCGGCAAGGCTTTGCAGCCCAAAGCTACCCGTGGATACGGAGGTTTGAGCCAGCCAATCGGCATCCGATTCAAAACTATCCATAAGCAAGGTACCCCCGTTTCCTGCGCCGTATACACTTCCCGTGGGTCCACGAATCACTTCGGTTGAACGTACGTGCTGGGTTCCCAGTAAATTCAGAAAAGTGGAACCCGTAGGTTCGGTGAAGGGAATACCATTCCAATACACCTTCACATTCCGGACTCCAAACGGAGATCGAAGAGCACTTCCACGTATCGCGATGCGATAACTACCCGGCGCCCGTTCTTCCATACGCATGCCGGGTACACTATTAAAGGCATGTACCAGTGAAGTTTGATCGAAGGCTGAAATCTGTTCCGCAGAAACAAAAGCAATAGATCCGGGTGTTTCGGAAAGGGGACGATTGCCCTGAAAGCCCACTACGGTGATTTCTTCCAGAGTGGACTCCAGCGTATCCGGTTCGCTGGTTTGGGCAAAAGCAAACATGGGAAAGAAGCATATCCCAACGAGTAAAAGCCGTATATTCATGCGCTGTAGAAGGAACGTTACCGTTCATTTTGAGTATCATTCCGGGGAGATATTCCTGATGATACTCCGAGTTAAACAAAGGTAGAACTTACGATATTTTGATCAGCCCAAACCAACCGATTGGCATTTTTGATTCCGGTATTGGCGGACTAACCGTGGCCAAAGCCGTCATGGAAACGTTACCCGATGAGCATATTGTATATGTGGGGGATACGGCCCGTGTTCCCTATGGGATTAAATCGGAGGAAATGGTAGCCAAATACGCGCTTCAAATCACCGATTTTTTAATTCAGCAGCAGGTAAAGATGATCCTGATTGCCTGCAACACCGTTTCGGCTTCGGCCAAACAGCAAATCATAGAGCGTGCCGGTCATATTCCCGTGCTGGATGTGATTACCTCGGGTACTGAGGCCGTATTCCGGAATGCCACACATCAGCAGGTAGGGGTAATCGGAACGCTGGCAACGGTTCATTCCCGGGCGTATGTCCAGGCCATCCACGAAAAAGATGAAACGGTTGAAGTGGTACAACAGGCTTGCCCTTTACTGGTGCCTCTTGCAGAAGAGGGGTGGCTGGATAACCGCATTGCACGCCTGACTCTGGATGAATACCTCACGGTGTTTAAGGAACATCCCATCGATTCGCTGATCCTCGGGTGTACCCATTATCCGCTATTCAAGGATGAAATAGCCCGATGGTTTAACGGTAACTCCGTTTCCATTATCGACTCTGCCGAATCTATTGCACAATCTGCAAAAACGTTGCTTCAGGACCAGGAAGCCTTACATAAAGGGGAGGGGAGTTTACGCTGTTTTGTCACCGATCGCCCTCAGCGGTTCCAGGAACTGGCCGAGCGCTTTCTAGGACAACCCCTCCAGCATGTAGAAGTGGTGAGTTTAGAAGAAGAACGGCTGGATTGAACACATTCTACCAGATTTTATACTCAACATATAGTGTTGCCGTCACTTTAATGGTTCCTTTATTTACAGCAATGGAATTGTTTTTTGCACTCATCATATCAGGCATTTCTAACTCCGCCTGAATTCCGGACTCATTTCGTTGAGGTACGCTGGAAGAAATCCGGGTGTTCCCGATATGGAGGATTTCCTTTTTAGTCTCAGGTAAACGGTCCAGAAGGGTATCTGTTAGTTTTCCTGATTTTTCCAGGGATTTGGATGAACTTGATGAACTCTATACAGGGTTGCTGGACAACAAGAACCTGGATCTGAACGGACTTCGTTACTATCACACTAAAATTGACAGTTTAGAGAATGAAGCC
>JBCBST010000092.1:0-13434 GCA_039819115.1 Bacteroidota bacterium | reverse complement strand
TATTAATCATCACCGATTAATACAGTACCTATCAGTCATACATCAAAAGCTACCCGGAAGTCACTCCCGACAACTTGGTGTTAGTTTAAAAGAGGATGTGGAGAATACCCCGGAACGTTGCCGGGGTTTTGTCTTACTTAGGTTGGCTAAAGCCTACGAAGCAGATATGTACCTGCGGGACATTCACACGGTAGAGATGGTTAACAATGAATCCGATACAGAAAAACCCGATTCAGAATCCGTACGGAGCGTTCGAGCTCTCTCCAGTTCCGGATCACAGACCTGACAAAAGAATGGGTATCTATTCCATTCTATCTGAGACTCCAGGTTGTACTTGGGATAGATTGGATTGTCTGCCGTTTTGAATCGTATCTGGTATGGGTTCGTGCACCTGTTCGATGCTCGGGAATGAGCAATAATCGGTGCACAGGATGAACCTTTGTGTTTTTTTGGGGAGTATATTGGCCATTCCGTTTTCTACGTATATACCTATACCCCCCGATCTTTTTCAAAGCTGAAACCTTTACCATTCTCTTTCTTTAACAGAATTGGTTTAATTATGTAAGGATGAATATAGCTCAGCAATCCAAGTAGTACCTATAACAATCCCGCCAAAAACTTGTATTTTTCCGGCATTTATAGCGACGATTCCGCCATCCCGAAATCGTCTGTTTATAAGCCGTGCATCCGTACGTCCAGAACAACCCGAGGGGATAGCAGCGAAGGGCGGGATTGACCGGAAGAATGCCTCGTGTGTATTTAGCATTAGTAAAAGCCTACGAACAGCTGGGCAGATTGGACGAAGCGCTGAACGCTTTTGAAGTCGGAATCGAGGTTGCGAAACAGGTGAATGACATACTCAGCTTAAGAAACCTGAACCTGGATGGAGGAACGATCTTCCTTCGAAAAGAAGAGTATGAGAAAGCCAGGTTCTACACCGAGCAAGCATTGGATTTGAATAATAAAACGGGTTCTGATCCAATTCTGAGTATGAGCATCAATCAACAACTGGCTATTATTGCATTTAAAACCGGGCAGGTGTCCAACGCCAAAACCTATATTGAAAAGACGCTAAGCTACGAGGTAATTCATCAGCCTGGTACCGAAGCAACAAAGGTGGGCTCTTTGGTGCTCTATTCTGATATCGAGGCTTCGTTAGGAAATGGGTTAAAAGCACATGAATTGATTAAAGAAGCCAAAGCTATTTCCGATAGCCTCACGGATGCCGATAATGCCCGAAAAATCGCTGAACTGGAAACCATCTACGAGACCGAAAAGAAAGAAGCCCAAATCGAATTGCTGGAAGTAAAAAATGAGGCAGCGAATCTGAGGTTGATTGTCACGATTATCATCGCTGTCGTACTTATCGGAGGAACAAGTATTGGGTTTATCATTTATTCAAGAAGGAGAGCAGAGCTCAAACGAAAGGAGATGAAAGAGCTGAAAACGGAGCTTGACAACTACGGAACCATGCTGGCAGAAAAGAATAAGTTTATGGAACAAATTCAGGAGAATTTAGAAGAGCTGAAGATTGACGCTAAAAGTTTTCAGACTCAAAAGGGAATATTGAGTATCGTAGATTCATTAAGCCAGAATATTCAACTCACCGATCAGGAAGAGAAGTTATTCAAACGAATAGAGCAGGTTAACGCCGGTTTTTTCAACGAACTCAGAAAACAATCGAGTGAAATAACACAACATGATGAACGATTAGCTTCCTTAGTTCAGATGGGATTGAGTAATAAGGAAATCGCACCTATTCTTGGAATCAGTCCTAAAAGCGTGAACCAGGCTCGGTACCGCCTCAAGAAAAAGTTAAAGCTTGAACCTCAGATTGAGCTAATCGAGTACCTGAAGAACATTGCAGCCTAACGAGCATCCAGGTTCTATACACCTGCTTTTTTTTCTTTGCCGTTCAAAAAACAGGTAAGCGTATCCCCAACCTTATGGTTGGAAACGACAAGGAGGCAAGAGTAATCGTTACTCCTGCATCCTCTTTTTATCCTTCAGCTTCTTCAAGGCATAGGCTCCACCGGCAGCGGCAAGTAATCCTAATCCCCCATCAATCGGGGCCTGGGTAGGAGCACTTGGAAGGCCGGGTTGGGCGAGAATTACACCTGAGGTGATCAGTAAGAAGGTCATCGTAAGGAAAAACAGATGTGTTGCTTTCATAAGGGAATACGGGTTGAATGCTGATGTAGCAGGATTACTTGATGAGGGTTAATTTTCTGGTAAGCGTGACGCCGTTAGCTTCAAGGCGGTAAAAGTACATTCCGGAAGACAGTCGGGAGGCGTCAAAGCGAACCGAGTAGCTACCAGCCTGCTGTTGGCGGTCTACCAGCGTGGCGACTTTACGCCCGGTAACATCAAACACCTCCAGCGTAACGGCGCCGGATTGCGGCACACCATACTCAATGGTTGTGGTGGGATTGAATGGATTCGGGTAATTCTGTTCCAGTGAAATACGTTGGGGCAGACTGCTAACAGGCTCATTGTTCACCGAAGTAGCCGTTGGTGCCAGAACCAGTTCAAACCGGTGAGCGCCTGCTTTTGCTTTTACCGCAACGGGAGTAGGTGCAACAGGTCGGGACTGCTTGGACTGTACCTGTTGAATAGGAAGAGCAATTTCCTTATCAGAGGTTGCTATTTCGTGCACTTCTTCGGTTTGAAGATCGTGGATGGCTATGCTCCAGCCGGCAAAATCTTCGATTCCTTCAAAAGAAATTGATGCGCTGTCTGCTTCCAATACTCCCGAAAGTTCAAGTGGAAACCGAAGCTCTTCGGCCTGGTCTACCGGCAACGCATTGATTGTCAGTTCATCCTGGTTACTGATAACCGTGGCCAGCCGCAGATAAGTAGCCGAAAACGACTGCAGGGCCAGCCCATCAAAAGCATCCCGGCCTATTTCTCCACCTTCCTGGAAACTCAGCCAGGCATCGGTTTTAACGTCACCGGCTGTGGCCGTTAGTTGAAGCGCTCTCGGTTCTGCATCCGGATTACGCTTTAAAAAAGTGTCCAGGCTATCAGCTATAGCAGATTCGGTCATACTTAGTGCGCCGCTTCCTCCGCTGCCTTCGATGAAAAAGCCCTGGAAGGGCTGAATTTCTCCATCGGTAATATTACCTACCGTGCCATTCCAGCTTTGGTACTGGCCATTGGCATCGTCATAAATATAAATGGTATTAGAGAGATTGGTTTTGGTGATGCCTGCATCATCCCAATCGATGGGAAAGCTGTATGGATTACCGGCAAGGAAGAAATCTCCGTCGTTCAGGTTGCTAACCGGTGCTACGGTTCCTGTATTGGCTGTACCGTCGTCTCCAAATTGGGTAGCAGGTAGCGTTTTGGGGAAGCCTTCGGCATTACCGTCGTTATCGTTATCCGAGAAAATGAAGAACAGAAATCCATGGCCTGCCTTTAGACTATCAGTATTCTGGTCGTTCAGCCCCACAAATGCCTGAGTAGCCTGATCGAACACAAATACATTATCGCTTGCGGATGGGGCATCGGAATTGGTGAATCCCTGGGTGAAGAAACCACCTAATACGTCGTCGTATACCGTACCACTTATAGGAGCGCTTAGGGTTCGGAAGCCTTCATCGCCGGTAATGGATTGCGATACCTTGTTAAAGAACACATACAATTCACCCGCGTCGCTGATTCCATTCGGATCGGCAAAGTGAGCGCCAACCAACACTTCATCCACACCGTCTCCGTTTAAATCTCCGGTTGTTAACGTCCCACCTGAAAGACCACTCGTAGTAGTGCCATTGAGTATAAAACCCGTGTTTTCATCCAGCGTACTTATATCCATAGAAGTGGTATGTGCAAAACTGCTGTCTCCAAATACCACAAAGGTTTCACCGGCTGCAGCAAGTCCATTTGGGTCTCCCCCAATAGCACCGATAATCACGTCATCCACACCATCTCCATTCACATCTCCACTTCCTACGGCTCGGCCGGCCCGATCAGAACTATCAAACCCATTGATGACACGAACCTCACCTGCACTGGGTGAATCCAGAAGGATAGGATCTATAGGAAGATCTGAAAGACTATTTGCGAGAAAAGGCCTTCCAAATATCACATACGTTTCGCCTCCTGTACCTGCCTCATCCAACCCAGTGATAATATCATCAAAACCATCGTTATTTACATCTCCGGAAGTCAATACATCACCAACACCATCTCCTCCTCCAATGATTGAAAAGCCTAGAGCGGCGGTTAGGCTGTTGACGTTAAAGTTGTTTAATACTCCAAGGGAATCATTTCCAAACCCAAATAAAAAACTGTTAGCATTATTCCGATTTGATAATACATAGATGAATCCGTTAGAACCGGCATCGGGTGCGCCAATAAATAGATCAGCAGAATTGGTTTCACCGACACTTCGGATACCGTCAAAATTTCCAACAGCAAGTGTAGTTCCCACCCTATCATTACGTTCGCTTCCAATCAGTGTAAAGCCATTATCTCCATTCAGTGCGCCCAGCTCAATAACAGACGAACTATAGCTACTCCTTCCAAACACCACATACACTTCACCGGCACTAATTACTCCATTCGGGTCGGCTCTGATAGCGCTAATAGCTATATCTGCGAAGCCATCTGTACGAATATCTCCAACAGCTACGGCGGTACCTGCGTTGTCACTTCTGAGCGCACCATTT
Source organism: Bacteroidota bacterium (assembly GCA_039819115.1). Classification (GTDB taxonomy): domain Bacteria; phylum Bacteroidota; class Rhodothermia; order Balneolales; family Balneolaceae; genus JBCBST01. The sequence continues at coordinate 8,764 of JBCBST010000092.1, read as the reverse complement.
AGCGTAATGCCATTACTTCCATTTAGGGTACTTAGCTCAAACGAAGCTCCAAAACCAGATTGGCCAAATACCACATACACTTCACCGGCACTACTCTCTCCATTCGGATCGGCGAAAACGGCTCCAATAACCACATCATCGAAACCATCCCCGTTTACATCTCCACTAGCCACCGAAGTACCCGCATCATCGTTTGCATCAATCCCGTTAATTACAAAGCCATTGGTTCCATCCAGTGCACTCAAATCTATGGTGGAGGAATCAAAGCCACTGCTGTCACCAAATATTACGTATACTTCGCCGGCACGAATTCTACCGCCCGGGGCTCCTTCGGGAACGCCTATAATTATGTCGTCTTTGCCATCGCCGTTGATGTCGCCTGTTGCCATGATCTCGCTAAGACGATCACCGCTGTCAAGTCCGGTAAACTGAATTCCATTTGATTCGCGCAGGTTGGATAAATTGAACTGTCCCTGTGCGAAGGCATTAGATGGATGCATACTTACCAACAGAAGAACAGCCATGCCTGTTAGTAGGCGATATAAGGATATATGCTGTGATTTATTTTTATGTTCGCTGTCTGAACAATCTATGCACTTGGTAGCAATACTATTCATTTATGAAGCATTAGTGATTAATCGTTTTTGAATGCTCAAGCTTACCCAATACCGTTACTTTCCGCTTACAGTATCCTACCAATTGTTGATACTTTTCTACCAGAAGAGCATTGAGAGGTACTTTTTAGAATGACTCTGGAATTGCCGAGGCGTTTTTAGAGATTCGCGATATCCTTTTTCCGATCTCCAACTTTTTTATTTACCGCATATACACCACTTGCAGCTACAGTTAATCCGGGGCCTGGGAAGGAAGCACGGGATAAGCTGATGAGGCTCAAACAGCGGGTGGTAGGATGTTGCATATTACCGCGTGAGTGAACGGAGCATATTCCTTACATAGAACCATCCATCCGATATAGTTAATCTCCGGGAGGCTTTTCTGTTTATATGAGCAACACAGTGCTTGCAGATGGGTTGGTTTGAAATGGAATCTCCAACGATGTGAACCGCCTTCGGATTCGCAAAAGGGGACCGTTTGTGTACTTCCTTATTACACACACAACACCGGGTTTGTACAGCTAACGTATTCATTCAGTATGGAATTGGTGTTAATGATTTCTAATCACTAAGCATACCAAAACCAGCTTATGTTATGCTTACACTATTCTGCCAGTTGTTTAATCTATCCTACCACTTTTTTGTATGAAAGCTATCACGGGTCTCGTACTGATGCTCTTTGTCGGACTGAGTATGCCTGTTTCGGCTTTTCAACAACAATCGGTTCCGTTTAGCTGGGAAGAAGTCTCCGATACGTACCATATTCGCAATTTTACGGTAGAAGATGGGCTTCCACTAAATTCTATCAATCACATCGTCCATCATTCTGATGGATATATCTACATTGCTTCAAACGATGGGTTAGTTCGGTTTGATGGGGATCGATTTGTCGTATTCAATACGTCGAACTCCCCGAACATGCAGAGTAACCGAATTCTTTGGATGTCGGAATTCAATGACCAGCTATGGTTTTCTGACACCGGGAAAAATCTGTATGTACTGGAGCATGGTGCCGTACAGTGGTTTCAGCAGAAAGAGGACTATCGCCATCTGCACGTAAATAAGTTGAGTGCCCTGCCGGATGGACGGGCACTGATCACGACCAACCAGGGACTATTTGCTCAAACAGATAGCTTACTGGTATTTGAGCCCTATGGAGATGAACGGAGCCGCACTGGGTTACTGAATAGCTTTAACATTGGAAAGGAAACGATTCATCTTTTCCTGGAAGATGGCTATTACACATTAAAAAACGGGATAACGACACCGCTTGTCAATGCTGAAGCCCCATTAATGCCCGTAAAAGATGCTTTTAATGCTGTTCTGACCCGCGATAATACCCTGTGGATTCTTGGTAATAATAGCCAGCTCCTGGAAATAACCCAGGGAACAGAACAAACCCTTCATACCTATAGGGGTTCTCCAGGAGTATCTTTTTGGGACGTCAAGGAATTAAGTAAAGATGAACTGTTACTCAGTACATCTATTGGCTACCTCTCTTTCAACCGATTGAATGGCACCTTCCGTTTAACCCAGCAAACCGCGGAAGGCGAAGACTACTTTGAAGACAATACCTGGATACATATAAAAGACCGGGTCGTCACAATGTTTCAAAACGCTGTTTCTATTAATGGAAAAAAGGTACTTGAGATCGATTCCAGCATTCCCTTTTTAACAGGTGACAAAGAGGGTTCCGTTTGGGTAGCAACGAATGGCGATGGGATGTATCAGATTACTCCAAAGAAAATGGCCACGATCGGAAATAACCTGTTCCCGGGGCTTAAAAACGTATACGGAGTTACCGAAGACGCCCTGGGTACTATCTGGGCAACCAGTTTTGAACAACAGATATTTCGCCTGAATGATACTGGCATTACAAACTGGACACCAGCAAATAGTACCTTATCGGGGAATTATTTCCGACCCATCTATGCCTCTGAACAGGGGGCAATCTATACGGGAAACAACGAGCTGTGGAAGTACGAAGAGGATACCTGGGAACGTGTACATCGTACTCCTTCTTCCGGACGGATACATGCAATACACGAAGATAACAGGGGACGTTTTTGGGTTGGAAAAGACGAGGGTTTATTTCTGTTAGAACAAGATCGTTTATCAGGAGTTGAAGGCAAGGGTATCAGCAATGTTATAGGGATAAAGGATGTAGGCAACACGGGTGACTTAGCCATTTATACCCTCGGAAGAGGGATTGTATTGCTTCTTGATTCAGGTGAGGTTCATACCATAACCGTTGATGACGGATTGACCAGTAACCGGGTGCGGGATGTGCACGTTGCCTCAGCGGAAACACTTTGGGTAGCCACAGAAGACAAAGGATTAAACCGGGTACGTTTGGATGAGAACTACCGGGTACTGGAAATCAAAACCGTGAATGCTTCCGACGGGCTCATCGATAACTCGTTGCATCGAATCATAGATGATGGGTTAGGATACTTCTGGATTAACTCTAATAAAGGGATCATGCGTTTACCCAAAGCAGCCTTACATGCGTACATGGATGGAACGGCTTCTGAGCTACCCATACAAAGCTTCGGAGAAGACGATGGTTTGGAAAATGCAGAAGGAAATGGTGGCGTACAACATGCCGGGGTACTCACTTCTGATGGAAAGCTACTCTTCCCAAATCAGGCAGGTATGGTGTATACCCGACCAGAGTGGCATATAAACAGTGATCAGACTTCTCTTATTTCGCCCGTACTGGAAACGGTAAGTTATAGCGACACCTCATTTTCGGTTTCGGAGAATGATCGCATTGTTCTGCCAAAACATGCAGCGGATATCCAATTCAAAATCACTCTTCCTACCTTTGTTGCACCCCGGAAACTCGTGCTTGAATACAAAATGGAAGGGGTAAACCAGGATTGGCAGAAAGCAGGAACGGATCGCACGGCTATTTTTACCAAGCTACCAGCAGGCGATCACACCCTTCTGTTAAGAGGGAAATCAGCTGGTGATCAATCGTATGCAGAAACCCGGCTGATCATCAATAAACGTCCTCTTTTTATAGAAACCATATGGTTTTGGTTGCTGATCACAATAAGTGTTATTGGACTTTTCATGCTTGGCTTGAACATAGCACTGGTACGATCCAGCCGAAGAGAAATGCACCTGAACCGGGTCGTACAAGAAAGAACGCAGGAATTACAGCAGGAAAAAGAAAAAACAGAAGAAGCCCTGGAGCACATCAAAGAACTGGACGAATTCAAATCGAAGTTCTTTACCAATTTCACGCATGAACTTCGTACTCCCTTGTCACTTATCCTGAACCCGCTGGAGGATATGCTGGAAAACAGTCCCGTAGAAGTGAACGGGAATAAAGATTCCCTGGCATTAATGGCACGCAATGCGCATCGGCTAAAAAGCCTGGTTAATCAGCTGTTAGATGTTTCGAAGCTGAGTTCCGGAGAGCTTACGTTATCATTCGAACCTACCAACATACAGCAATTTACCGCTCAGATTGCGGCCCAGTTCGAACACGCTTTTTCAAAAAAGGAAATCAGGTTTGAAATCAGTCCGCACAACCGGCTTAGTGCTGTATGTGTGGATCGTGGTGCCTGGAACCATATTTGTTCTAATCTCCTGAGCAATGCGCTCAAATTCACCTCCAACCAGGGTACCATTACGGTTTTGTTTGAAGAACAAGAGCACGAAGTGATGGTGCATTTTACAGATACCGGAACGGGAATCCCGCATCATGAACTGCCGCGCATTTTTGACTCCTACTACCAGGGAAGCTCTTCCATTTCGGTCTCTGAGGGAACCGGAATTGGTTTAGCACTCGTGAAGGGGTTAACCGAGCGAATGGGAGGATCGATCTCGGTAACATCCACAGAAGGAGAAGGATCTACTTTTTCGGTCGTACTCAAAAAAGGAACCGCCCATATTTCTTCAAGCGATATCATCAACCATACTTTACTTGAAGTACCCGATGCAAAAGCCAGGGTTGAGCAAGTAGCTCATGTGCCTGAACCCGTTTCAGGCTTACATGCCAAAAGCAGATCCCAGAAAAAAGTACTTCTGGTTGAAGATAACGAGGACTTCAGAATCTACTTACGGTCCGTTATCGCATCCGAATATGACATAATGGTTGCTACCAATGGGAAAGAAGGATTGGATGCGTTGGATACCTTCAAGCCCGACATCATTGTTTCTGATATCATGATGCCCGAAATGAACGGCTACGACATGATGCGGGCCATTCGAAATCTGGAGACGTACAAAAACATCCCCTTCATCTTTTTAAGTGCCAAGGATAGCGCCGCTGATATAGAGACCGGCCTTAATCTCGGCGCAGATATTTACCTGTCTAAACCGGTTCGCAACAATATTCTGCTTACCCAAATTAAAGTATTACTCCGCAGAGAACATGCATTGGGGCAAGGTGTAAAAGAAGAACTAAGCGGATTGAAAAAGGAGGTGTACGAAATTATTCAACGGCACCTGGGCAATCCGGATCTTAATGTTGAGCTTATCGCAAATGCCCTATCTATGAGCCCCACTTCGCTGTACAGAAATTGGAAAAAGGAAAGTACCACCACCATCAACCAAACGATTACTTCTCTTCGACTAGAAGAGGCCATTAAACTGGTGCAAGAGGAGGGTTTAAACATTTCAGAAGTGGCTTTAGCGGTTGGATATAAGCACCTCCCCTATTTTTCAAAAGCATTCAAGAGAGTGTACGGTAAATCACCATCTGAGTATTTTAGTGATTAATGCGTAGCCTGATAAAGAGAAAGATGCATCGAAAACCCGAACATTGCTTGTATAACATTACCTAGTCTGTATTGACTGAAGGATGATCAATATTTAGATAATAGCGTGTATAACGAAGTTCTCCCTTTCTTTTGAATGCTCCAATCTCAACCAGCTTTTGTAAATCCCGGGTAGCCGTAGCTCTGGTTGTACCGGTAATGGATAGATAGTTTTCTGCGCTCAACCCACCCTTAAAGCCTGAGATTCCTTCCTCAAAAATGCGCTTTATGACTTTCCTTTGTCGCTCATTGAATTGCCCATTGTAATACTGGTAGAATTTTCCCTTTTCAACCAGGAAATCAATAACACTTTGGGTGCGTGCCTGTGCCTCGAGAACCATTTCACAAAAATAATGAAGCCACTGCGATATATGTAGACTGACAGAAACATCATGCAATGCCTGATAATAGGCCTTACGATTGTTCTGTATGGCTGAAGAGATTGCAATCAATGTTGGGCGCCCGAAGTATTGAGAAAGAGCCTTTTCAGATATGGCGCGTCCAATTCGTCCATTGCCATCTTCAAAAGGGTGAATGCTTTCAAAATAAAGATGTGCAATACCTGAACGTAACAATACAGGTAGCTGATTCCTTCCCCCGAATGAGGTCGTATTAAACCATCGGATAAACTGCTTTATTTCAGGTTTTACCTGTTTTGATGGCGGGGCTTCAAAATGGACTTTTGGCCGATCAATGGAACCGGAGACAATTTGCATCGGATCATCATGTTCACGGTAATCTCCAATATACTCAAGGTCTCTATGTCCGTTCATAAGCATCCTATGCCAGGAGCATAATGTTTGATCACTTAATGGCTCAGCATAATTCCGGTACAGATCAACCATCATCTCTGCAATTCCCTGCTCAGCTGGTGGAATTTTCCTATAGTCCGTTTGAAGTCCGAACTGCTTTTTAATTGAAGACTGGAGGGATTGACGGTTCAAAATTTCACCTTCAATCTCTGAGGTTTTATATGCTTCATCGCTAATCAAATTGATCTTTAATGCATCATAGTCATCCCTGGCAACATGTCTGACGCTCCCCAGAGTGACACCAGCGCCACTAATAAATACACGCTCATAGTCTCGAAAATCTTCTTCAGAATAGATAAACTGCGGCCAGTCTTTATGTTGCCAATTCCATGTCATGAGTTATAAGATCTCTTTCTATAACTCATGATAATGCATAAAAATGAGTTATAAAAACCATTTCTATAACTCGCCGCCAAATGTTATGGAGCATGGTCTTATATGGGTCAGACGAAATCCCTTGGCGAAGGAATTACCAAAAAAAAGCCACCCGTTCAGGGGTGACCTCTTATCTTGTATATTAAGGAACATGTGTTCACCTTAACTTTAGGGTTGTTAAGATCACGTATCCATAGAGACTTCCGATAGGTAACACGATGTACAAAAGTACCAGCCCTATCATAGGCTGGAACATGAAGGTTTTGCTTTTTAGGATTGCATCACTAGCAGTTCAATGGGAAGTTTTTCCTTTCAATTTTCGATAAGCGTAGACCCCACCGGCAGCGGCAAGTAACCCTAATCCCCCATCAATCGGGGCCTGTGTCGGAGCACCAGGCAGAGCAGGTTGAGCCTGGGCTACTTCGGCCACAAAGGCCGCCATCAGTGTAAGAGTAAATAGAATGCGTGTTTTCATAATATTTTGATATAGCGGTAATGAGTTATGAAAAAGATGAGATGGGTCCCACCTTTCATAACTCAAAACACTGGTTGTTCTATTTGATGAGGGTCATTTGACGGGTAATGGACTGACCGGCGCTTTCCAGGCGGTAGTAGTAAATCCCGCTGGCGCTATTAGCCGCATTCCACGTGGCGGTGTAGGTACCCGCGCTTTGGGTGCTGTTTACCAGGGTAGCTACCTTTTGCCCCATCACATTGTAGATCGATACGTTCACCATTCCGCTGTTCGGTACCGTGTACCGGATGTTGGTCGTAGGGTTAAACGGATTCGGGTAGTTCTGATCTAAGCCAAACCGTTCAACGGTTACCTCTTCCTCATTGGATACGGTGGTTTGAGAAATCAGAAGGGTAAAACGTGACTCATGATCTATGTCTTTAAAGACAACCGGATCAGGATTGGAGTCCAGATTAACCTTAGAAGGATTGGAATTAACAGAGCCTTCAAAGGTATACTCGTTAGCAGTCCTAAGATCGACCTGGGAACCCGTATTGTTGTCGACGAGTGTAAACTCCCACTCCGATGGGAACACAGAAAGATTATCCCATTCAAGGGTCAAGCTTCCAGATTCACTGTTTATGTAATCTAATGGAATACTTAGTTCACCGTCGATTTGGTATGGAAATGCATTATACACAAAAGACTCTGAATCCATTACGCTAAACAGACCAAAGATGTCATTACCAAACGGACGTAAGTAATACCCGTCATAGGGGTCTTTCTCAAAGGTTGCATGGGTATGGAACCGGATGGTGGCTTCGGCTTCCCTGTCTGAATCAGAAAGTGTGAAGGTTAAATCTCTGCGTTTCGTGGCAGAAACTGATTTTTGAAGGGTCGCTCCATCCCCTACTGATGCAAACGGGAAGGTATAGGTGGTAGCAGATGATGCTTTTAAGAAGAATCCTTGCCCCATCGCAATCTGGTCGGTAGAACTATCTGCCGCTGCCGCGTCTAGGGTAAGATAGGAAGAGGTTGAAGCGCTGTAGACGTAGGCAAAGTTATCGATGTTCGAATCGTTTTCAATTCCCATAAGCCCAACATTCAGGTCACTGGCAAACGGGTTACCCATCAAATTCCAACCGTCATTGGATGCTGTACCACTCGTGGTAAAGGTGACAGAAACAGGTCCTACATCAACCGTTGGCGATGAACCAGAGAAAGTGAGCGATTTGGGAAACCCGGCATCACCACTAACAACATGGTCATTATCATCAGAATATACATATACGGCATACCCCTGTCCTTGAGTCATCGTCGCGGATTGATCGGTTATACTTGTAAAACCGTCATCCAGATCACCGGTAGTAATGGTTTCATCATAGGAGTAGACATTTGATGTTCCGGATGTAGCGTCGGCGCCAGTGAATCCCTGCGTCCAGATATCCCCCAACAAATCGTTAAACGTCATCGATGTAAGTGGAGCCGACATCAGTCGCCAATTCTCTGAACCCGATATAGATATGGTTTTAGGTAGCTGCTCGCCAGTAACCTGGATGTCATCAAATGCAATTTCTTCAAATTCTGAATTCATTTGAACTCTGATCGTTATGGTCATCGTGGCACCGGTACCGGTAACATCTACCGAATATCTCTCCAGTGTTGTTCCAAGTCTATTCGTGCCATCCGTGTTATCGGCTTCTCCGCTGTAATCACCGTCTAACCCAATTGGATCAT
>JBCBST010000091.1:0-13517 GCA_039819115.1 Bacteroidota bacterium | reverse complement strand
CTATTTTATCTTCTTTGCCCGTTAAGATGTTAAATATACTAAGATCGGAATGCGATAGCGATTTCCGGAACCGTAATGATTTTAATCCCTATATGAAGCCTTACTTTCTCACCTTTTTATTCATCATTTGCTGCCATCCTCTAGCTGCTCAATCTTTTTTAATTGATGATTTTGAAGCCGATACGGTTGGGCTTTTACCTGAGCGTTGGTACGACCGGGATACGAATTACCTATTGAAAGACTATAACGAAAAAGTGAAGTCTACCTATAAGTACACCGTATTGACCGATAACGGGAATCAATTTCTGCGGTATGAAGGCAGTAAAGCCATGCACATCAATTTTCCGTTAAAGAACAGAGAGAGTTTAGACATTTACAAGACGCCCGTTTTATCCTGGAAATGGAGAATACACGATGTGCCCAGTGGAGGTAACGAAGATAAAGACAACCGAAACGATGTGGCTGCAAGTGTATATGTGGTGTTCGATTTGGGTAAGGTATTATTCAGAAAAGTGCCCAAGTCTATACGTTACACCTGGAGTACAGAGCTACCCGTTGGTACGGAACTATCGAAATTCTTTAATAACCAGAAGATCGTAGTTGTTGGATCGGGTAAAGAAGGGTTAGGAGAATGGCAGTCTTTTGAACGAAACATTGTAGAAGACTATAAACGCCTTTTTGGAGATGATCCACCTTCAAAGCCACTCGCTTTTCTGATTCTGAGCGATGCAAACGATACCAAATCGTTTTCAAAGGCCGATTACGATGAAATCAGGTTAGTATCGGCGAACACAAACAACTAGTATCTGTGTTTTTTTGTACCTTCTGAGCTAATTTTTTCCTGGATATTCAATGAGACTTATTCTTCGGCTTTTTGAGCCGTTACTTCGACTTAACATTAGTCATCCCTGGTTTATTCTGTTCTTCAGCTTAGCTCTGGCTGTGGGCAGCGCTTACTTTGCGATCAATCTGAAAATTGATACGGATATTGCAAACCTGCTTCCCAAAGATCACCCTAATGTACTGGCCCTCAACGAATTAAAAGAGACGGTTGGCGGGGAAACCGAAATGCAGGTTGCGATTAATTCCCCAAGTTTTGAAGCGAACCGAAGATTCGCCGAAGATTTAATCCCGAAGACGCTGGATCTGTACTATTCCAGGTATGAAGACACTTATTTCAAACGAGCCGAATACCGTAAAGAAACCGAGTTTATTAAAAACAATGCCTTGTATCTGGCAAGCGACGAAGAACTGGATGATGTTATCGAATGGCTGGATGAAGAAATTGAAACAGCCAAACAGGAAGCCAATCCGTTCTATTTCGACCTGGATGATGAATTTGATGACGAAGAAGAGGAAGAGGACAAAGCCGAAGCGTTTAAAGAAAGCTATACTACCTTAGTACCTTCTGAATATCCCATCAGCGAAGATAGCACCATCATGGTGGTAAAGTTTTTTCCAACCGGTTCCAAAAGCGATATCAAATACCTGGAAGATATGTTCGTGGTCTACGATTCGTTGCTTGCGTCAATGGACCCGGCCAGCTATCATCCGGAAATGGAGGTTCAGTTTGGGGGCAGACTGAAACGGCACCTGGAAGAGCTTACTTCGATCATGGACGATGTGATTGGCAGTTTTGCATCGGGTATCTCATCTGTAATTTTATTGGTTATGCTCTATTTCTTCATTAAGAAATATCTGCATTATCGCCGTGGTGAAACGGATAAAAATCATTCCTTTATAAGTCACGTTGTACGCATGCCGGTACCCGTATTAGTTATTGGGGTGCCGTTAATTTTCAGCCTGCTTTGGACGTTTGGTATCACTTATTTCTATCTAGGCATGTTAAACACCATGACTTCCGTATTGTTCGTAATTCTGTTCGGGCTGGGGATTGATTATGGTATTCATTACTACGCCAGGTATATCGAATTGCGATCAAATGGACTTGATGTGAAAGAGGCCATTTTTAAAACCAGCGATCATACCGGAGAGGCTATCCTGGTCAGTGCCTTTACAACTGCCGCTGCTTTGTACATTTTGATGTTCGCTGATTTCAGAGGGTTTTCAGAATTCGGGTTTATCGCAGGTACAGGGATTCTGTTATCCCTGATTGGGATGATGTACGTATTGCCTGCAATTTTGGTGATTTTTGAACGGTTTAACTGGATTCTATTCAGCCACGAAGCACATAGCGAAGTCCCTGTTCGGCGGTTTCCCTTTGCCCGAACATTTGTATTTGTGGGATTGATGCTCTCTGCCATAGTGATCGGGTTCTCACAACATCTCTCGTTTCAATACAACTTTGGCGCTCTTGAACCTAAATTTCCCGAGTACGAAAAGTTTCGGGAAGTGGCCGGGCAGGTGGGAGAACCAGGAAAGCGTAACCCGGCTTACCTGATTGCAGACTCCAACTCTGAGGTTGTTGGATTGGTGGAAGAGGTTAATCGAATTATGGAATCGGATACGGTTTCGCCTACGATTCTAAGTGTGGAAGCTCTGCAAGACCGGTTTCCATCCACAGCAGAAGAAGAGCTGGAAAAACTAGCCAAAATTGCAGAAGTGCGGGAATTGCTCCAGGATGAATTTATTGTAAATAAGGAAGACGAAGATCTGGATAAGTTGAGGAATGCCTCACAAACTACGGTACCCGTTCAAATCGAGCAGATACCCGATTATCTCAAATCCAGGTTTATAACCAAAGACGGAGAAGTGGGTAGATTTGTGATTGTGTATCCTTCCGTGGGGCTTTCCGATGGCAGAAAATCCATTGCCTTCAAGGATGATATCGGGAATGTTACGATCTCGGTTCAAAACGCAGAAAAGACCTACTATGCGGCCAGTACATCCATTGTGGCCGCATCGATGCTCGACTTGATGCGAACGGAAAGTCCGTACATGGTAGCGGCTACGTTCATTTTGATCTACCTGTTCATGATCATCTCTTTTCGTTCGTTCCAATGGTCCATCATTGCTATGCTACCCTTACTGGTTGGCTTATTGTGGCTTTTTGGAATTATGATGCTTTTTGGACTACAGTTTAACTTCTATAATCTGGTTGTACTGCCCGCCATTTTAGGTATTGGAGAAGATAGTGGGGTGCATTTAGCCCATCGTTATCGAACGGAGGGGAAGAACAGCATGTGGGCGGTATTATCCAGTACAGGGCAGCACATCACTATGGGCTCTCTTACCACCATGCTGGGATTTTCGGGACTACTGTTTGTTTCTCATCCCGGATTACAATCGCTGGGTGTTATGGCGGTAATCGGTATTGGAATGACCTTGTTAACCTCCATAACCTTTTTACCGGCTCTTATTCAATGGCTGGAAGACCGGAACTGGATTCGGTTTTAGTTTAGCGTTTTTGAAGCACAAGCATACCGTAGGTCCACCACCCTCCATATGCTAAATGAACAGAGTGATGGAGGGTAGTACACTCCGGCTCGCGATTCTTAAAAATAGATGGGGTAAAGGTCATGAGGTTTCGTTTCATCCAGGCTCTGAACAGTGGAAAACGGGTGTCGTGAAAATCGACAATGGCAATAAAAGTACCGGCTGACGCCTGTTCAATGATTTGATCCAATCGTTTTTCCGGGTATTCCATCATCGTCAAAGAATAAGAGCATACCACCAGATCGAACGTAGTATCTGATTGTTCCAAAAAGGTATCTATATCCGAGTTTAGAAAACGTATGGAGCTGTCCGGGCCCGACTTTCGCCTGGCTAGTCTAAGCATGTGATCGGATAGGTCAATTCCGGTTACCATGCCTTTGGGGTACAGCTTAGTTAACGGTAACGTCATGGTACCGGTGCCACATCCAACATCAATGACAGCAGGAGGCATGGAAAAATGGGGAAGATGGCGAAGCAGCGCCGACCGCCCAAACAGGAATAACCATCGGGTAATGTCATAGACCGGAGCGTGCTTATGGTAGTAGTTTTTTATTAAGTGCTTGGCTGTCATAGGTTAAAACATACTAATAGTCAGAAACCGCAAACGCGTCTATTTTAGAGAAAATGAATAAAACGAATACGTAACTATGGGACAACAACAACTTCTGTTGGTAATATTGGTAACAATTATTGTCGGCGTTGCCACCGTAATCGCCATTACAACATTTGGCAACTCTTCCGATGCAGCTAATATGGACGCGGTAAGAAATGAGATGATCTCTATCGGAGCCAGTGCACAAGGATACTTTGCTAAACCTGAGATGATCGGAGGTGGAAGTAAGAACTTCGCACAGATGGAATTCAGCGATCTTATTTTTGGAGCCGATTCTATTAGCGCCGATGGTTTAACTGCATATAACGCTAATGCTACGTATAGCTTTCAATCCCGGACGAATGAGTATGTTTGTCTGGTAGCTACTCCGGCCAGTGATTCCACGAAAGAGCTGCATGTGGATATTACTGATTCTGATATGATTTGGTACAGCGTTCACGGCGAAGCATTTTAAATTATATGATACCAGGCGTTCTTCCTGAACGCTTTTTTATTTCAGGTTTTAGTACCCCTTTACCTGACAATGCCAAGGTGGGTGGAAGCATAGGTATGCACCCGGTCTTCGTGGATTAAACCTAGTACGGAATCATCGTCAAAATAGAGTGCGTTGGATGCCAGTTCAGGTAAAAACTCCCGATCTACACAAACGGACCGGAATAGGATTTTACTTCCTGGTTCGGTACGTGCAAGGATGGCTTCCCATTGCGCTCTGAAGGCTTCCTGGTCGTTTAGCATCCAGTCCTGCTGATCGAGCAAGACAATATGAGAATACGTTCGCGGAGTTCGCTTAAGATGTTGAGTAATAGTTTCTGTGGAAATACTCAGACAATCTAACCGGGCTTTAATATGGCTGAAGGTATCCGGAAAGAGATAATCCGGTCGAACCGATGCGGAATAGGAGCCTTTCCAGTACAATCGCCAGAAATGATTATCTGCGGCCCGTTGGGTCACGAACAAGGGGTACAGGCAGCGGTAGAGATAGGATGGAACATCGTGAATAGCGTTTAACTGCTGTGGAGGAACCCCTGAAAACCCAAAGGTGAGCGTGTTTAACATCCACCCGGATTTTTTGCTCCTCATGAGGCGATCGAAGATAGTTTCAAACAACCGTCTGCGAGTCTCCATATCCTGCTCGTCAAACAGCCGGTCAACATGGTCATATACCCCTGCAATTTTAAACAACCGATGAAGGGTTTTTGCAAATCGTCCGGCTCCACCCGAAAAATACAGTCCCGGACCTGAGGGAGAGAATACTTCAATCCGCCTGTCCCAATACGTTAGTGCATAGCGCGGTAAATGCGTACGAACCTTTTGGTATATGGTTCGGTACTCGGGATGTTTGCCTTCCGTAAATAATGCCGTTAAACCTTCAAAGGAATCGGTTTGAATGAGTGCCTTTTTAAGTTCGAGTAAGGCATTCTGTCGTGGGTTTATATCCACGGTATGAACCCACTTAGGATCATCCTGAAGGTAATGGAGTGCATTTTCTCCTGCACTGGTGATTACCAGTACCGTACTGTCTCTGTTCAGCTGAAGGAGATTCCGATCGATTCTTGAATCTTCCCAGCAGGTGTTATAAATAAGCAGGTGGTTATGGATTAACCGAAACCAATGATCATAAAAAAACCGGAGCATGCACTACATACGTAAAAAGTGGCTGATAGCATTCAAACCTACGAACAATAGCACTTAAATTTGTATTTTCAGCAAAATTAAACCCGCTTTCTATGTCTACCCCAAAACGTTCTGCTACCCAACAAAAGATTGAAGACACGATCTCTGAAGCTTCTGAAGCCATTCAGGCACGGGTTGAAGAGAATTATGATGCCCTGATCGATCGATTGAAGTATGAAAAAGAGCGATTGGAACGTGAAGCAAAGTACGAATACCGAAAAGCAAGACGCTACGTCAGAGCAAACCCCGAACAGGGAATTGGTGTCGCTTTACTTACAGGTTTTGTGGTAGGCCTGTTACTTGGAAGAAGTTCAAAATAGAATAATGGCTATAAACCCTGATCATTTATCTCAACTCTACGAGCGTTTGGACGCGCTCAGGAGGTACCTTTGACTACGATAAACGTAAAGTCCGTGTTATTGAATTAACCGAGCAAACCCAGGTCCCTGACTTCTGGAATAATCCCGACGCTGCGCAGGCGGTCATGAAACAAATGGATTATGAAAAAGGGCTGGTGGAAGCCTGGGATTCCCTGAATGGTTTACGGGAGAGTATTAATGTGTTTCTTGAATTTCAGGAAATGGGAGAAGACGTAGAAGCCGAGCTTGATGCCGAATATGCGACGTTTGTGACCGAACTGGAGGCACTTGAACTCAGAAACATGTTGAACCAGGCCGATGACCACCGGGATGCGATCATCAACTTTAACCCCGGAGCAGGAGGTACAGAGAGCCAGGATTGGGCTCAAATGTTGTATCGTATGTATGTTCGGTGGGCCGAAAAGAAAGGCTTTAAGGTATTTAATATTGAGTACCAGGATGGAGATGTAGCCGGACTAAAAAGCGCCACTATCGAAGTGCAAGGTCAGAATGCCTATGGGTTTTTAAAAGCCGAAAGTGGGGTACACCGCCTGGTACGGGTTTCGCCATTCGATAGTAATGCCCGCAGACATACCTCATTCTGTTCGGTATTTGTGGCTCCTCTAATTGATGATACCATCGAAATTGATCTTAACGACAGTGATATTGAGCTGCAGCGGTTTCACTCCAGTGGTGCCGGAGGGCAGAATGTAAACAAGGTGGAAACCGGAGTTCGGCTGGTTTGGGAGGGGCAGTTATCGGATGGTCGAACAGAGCGAGTGGTTGCAGAATGCCAACAGGAACGATCCCAGCTTCAAAACCGGGAAAAAGCCATGGTGCTGTTAAAATCCCGTATCTATGAACTGGAAAAGGAGATTCAGGAAGCGGAAAAAGCCAGGCTGGAAGGCTCCAAAGGTAAAAATGAGTGGGGGTCACAAATCCGAAGCTACGTGTTTGATGATCGTCGGGTAAAAGATCATCGCACAAATCACGAAACCTCGAATGTGGATGCCGTTATGGATGGTGATCTCGATGAATTTATTAAAGCCTACTTACTGGAAATATCGGGGCAGGAACAGGCGTGATTAGCATAGGCGTGACGGGTGGAATTGGTTCTGGCAAAACCACTTTTTGCAAACGCCTTGAAGAGTGCGGGGCTTATGTAGCCTACGCCGACGATGTGGCTAAGACGTTGATGGTCACGGATCGGGATCTTATTTCAGGCATTACCTCCGTTTTTGGGGAGCAGGCGTATCAACCCGACGGGTCGCTGAACAGAGCATACCTTGCTAAAGAAGCGTTTCAAAAGAATCGGGTGAGTGAGCTCAATGCGTTGGTGCACCCGGTGTTATGGCGTTATCTGGATGCCCTGGTTGCACAAAAAAGAAAGGAGGGATGCCCTTTGTTTGTCAAAGAAGCGGCTATTCTGTTGCAGCATGGGCGTCCCGATCATGTGGATGTTGTTGTGCTGTTACTGGCAGATGAAACGCTACGCGTCCGGCGTGTCATGGAGAGAGATAAGCAGGATCAGCAAGCAATAGAAGCCCGGGTGACACATCAGCCTGATTTCAATGCGTTAGTTAATTTTGCCGACGTTGTGATTGAAAACGCCGGATCGGTATCTGACCTTGAGGATAAAGCCGACGAATTGTACTATAGATATGCGGATCGCAAGGCGTAATTTTTTGATTGCAATCCTTTATCAAAACGCCTTAATTTTACAAGAAAAGCGCTTCCAAACGCATAGGGATAGAACATGACTCAAAAGCACATTGATCATTTAATCACGCTGGAAGAATTCATCATCCAGGCACAAAACCGCTTTCCGGGAGCTACCGGTGAGCTATCTCAGCTGCTACGTGACATTGGATTAGCTTCTAAGATTATATCGAGAGAAGTGAATAAAGCGGGTATCACGAATATTCTTGGGTTCGATGGATCCACAAACATCCATGGGGAGTCGGTTAAAAAACTGGATCTTTTTGCCGATCAGCAGCTTATATCAGCCCTCGACCGTTCCCATATAACCTGTATGGTTATTTCTGAAGAAAACGATGGTATCGTCAAACTCAGCAGCCAGGGGGGGAAATACATTGTATACATGGATCCACTGGATGGCTCATCCAACATTGATGTGAATGTATCGATTGGGAGTATTTTTTCGATTTATATGCGTGAGCCACGGTTCGATCCAACCATTAAAGAAGAAGACGCCCTACAACCCGGAGTACGCCAGGTAGCAGCCGGATATGTGCTATATGGGTCAAGTACCATTCTGGCTTACACAACAGGATTGGGAGTGAGCATTTTTACACTCGACCCCAGCCTGGGTGAGTTTATTCTATGTGATCAGGCCGTTAAAATGCCCGATTATGGGACCATTTATAGCATAAACGAAGGCAGCTATAACACATGGTCGCCCGGACTTAAGAAATACATTAAATACTGCCAGGAACATGACCCAGAAACGGGACGTCCATACTCTGCACGGTACATTGGTTCCATGGTAGCTGATCTGCACCGGACGTTGATAAAGGGAGGGATTTTTATCTATCCCGACTCGGCAAAATATCCCAACGGTAAGCTTCGGCTGATGTACGAATGCAATCCGCTTAGTTTTATTATTGAGCAGGCTGGCGGATTAGGCAGCAATGGTAATCAGCGTATTATGGAAATTGAGCCAACTTCCATCCATCAGCAAAGCCCGATTTATATTGGCTCCCGAAAAAATGTGGAGACTGCCATCGAGTTTCTTGCCAAGTATAACAAGGAAGCAGAGGTAGGGTGAGCTAAACCAGTGCGTGTTTCTCTCACCGCTTACATCAATGATTACAATCAATTCCGATAACTGGTTCTATTCGGTTATTTAATCAACGTGAGCTTTCGGCTTTGGAACCCCTGTGAAGTAGACAGCACATACAAATACGTACCACTCGCAAGTTGAGATAAATCAGCTGTTAGGGTATGACTCCCCTCAGAAAACACCCGATCCCGGGCAATCCGCTCTACCAGCCTTCCATTTAGATCATACACCGATAACGAAACGCGATCGGTTGCAGGTAATGAGAAAGAAAACGTTGTGGATGGATTAAACGGGTTAGGATAATTCTGATGAAGAGTGGTGGTTTTTGGTCCACTCTTTTCTTCTGATTCCACACCATGGGTGGAAGTAATGACAGGCGAATACTCCAATGTATCAAAATCAGCGTTGTACATCTGCTTGGCTTCCTGAAGATTTGAGAGAAAATCATCGCGATCTTCACCAAATACAAGAGCTACGATGAAATGACTGCTCGTCTGTACATCTATGGAATATGAGGGAGTTGTTTGTATATAGTTGTAGTCTACACCATCCATCAGTTGCAGAGGTTGCGTGTTCAGTGCACCATCAGAAATGAATTGGTATAAAGAGTCATCCCTGCTTAAAACTGTGCTTTGAAACCTGCTACGGGCAGCAGCGGCAAAACTATTTCCGGGTAGTTGATCGGATTCACCCATGTCCCGTTCCCCAAAATGGGGTTCTCCCTGAGTAGGAATACCGTCACCTTCTCCTTCATCGGGTTCGGTATAGTGCTCATGACCGGGACCTATACCATCCCGACCTACATCGTTGTTTAAGGGTTCACCTTCATCATGAGTGCCATTTTCATTTACGTCGGAAAAGCCGACCCAGTCCAGATCTTCATCCCCGGTCCACCATATACCTGCTCTGAATGCAGGTAAACTATCAATGATACCTACGTTCTCTTCAAATAGGGCCACATCATATTGTTCATCAAGATAGATTCTGATTGCGTTTTGCCCTTCAATACGTGCCCCGGGAATGTTGGCTTTACTTTCATCGGTAATACCATCCTGATCATCGTCAAGCCCATTACCGGTCATGGTGGAAAGCTCAAGTGTGATCGTTCCTATATATCCTAAGTTATATTCACCGCTTGGACCTATTCCTATGCCATCCGAATCCCATCCTATAGATAGAGCTTCATCTGGTATCAATTCAAAGTTATTATCAAGTTCATCTGTTCCTAAGTAGGGATTTATGTACAAGGAGGACCTCATGTTATCCAGGTCTTTTTCAGAAATATTCGTGGTTCTATAGTAGACAAACAGAACGTCATCTACCTCCGGCCTGTCAAACTGAAAGGAGCGTACTTCTGTTTGTAAACCCAGTCCTCCTAATAATGAATCACTTGGGGAAGCATAATAAACACCCGGGAACGACTGGATTTCTCTGCTTTCCACTCCAAGATGTAACAGCCTGTTCCGGGAATCGTCCATTACATAAAAGGTTTCCTGGTCACCGGTTGCGTTTCCCTTACCTCTGAATCCATTCCAGGAACCGCTCCACCCTATATCCGTGGTTTCAGAAAGTTTATCGGGCCATTCATCCGGCCAGCTGGTTTTGTCATCACTTGTTGCCGGTATTCGTTCGAATCGTGATGATCTGTAGTCGAACCGCCTTGAGTTTAAAAAACCAGGAAGAGGCTGCATGTTCCATGACTCACCATCTATGCTTGATCGTCTCCCACCGCTCTGTATGTTCAATGCCACAATAGCGGCTACTGTATCGCTTAAGGCATTGGGAAAACGAATTGGCCATTTGAGCCGCTCTACAGGTACCACTCCCATATGTAATAGGTTAAACCCTTTTATATGAGAGAGACCTATTCCGCGCGGCCAGACACCAAATGGAGTATCTCCAAAACGTGCGATCACACCTATGTTTCGGTAATTGGTCTCGATTAAATTTCCATCCAAAATCCCTCGCGCAACTGTTGCGGGGTCACCCCGGTATTCTGGCGGAATCGTTGATTGGGCAAGAGCTATGGTTACCGAACAAAGCGAAAAGTATATAGCTATCGCAAAGCTTGTTTTATGACGTGTATTCATCCCATCCTGTTTGTTTCTTGACGAGATAAATGTACGTAATCAGGCTATAATACGCTCTAAAAAAGCATCGAATAGGATGAGCTAGTCATCATTTTTTGTTAATGCTTAAACGGTAAGAAAAGATGATATCTGCTTTTACCTGTGACGGGTTGCTCATTCAGTATGCGGGTAGGTAAAAAAGAAACGTATCAACGGCTTACATACACCGCATTTAAGCGGTGTATGTTACCGGCTGATGGGTGTTAAGCCTCACAGCTTGAACAATGCACGATGTTAGAAATAAACTCCTTCGATACGCTCTGGCTTCGCTGGTAATACAGCGTTTTAACGCCCAGCTTCCATGCTTCGATAAGCAGTTTGTTTACCTCTTTAACAGGTAGATCATGCGGGATATTCAGGTTTAAACTCTGAGCCTGATCAATATACTTCTGACGGATGGATGCCTGCTGTATGATTTCCAGCTGGCTGATTTCCTTAAAGGTTTTAAACACCTCTTTTTCTTCGTCCGTCAATCCGCTCAAATGCTGTACACTGCCATGATTAAGCATAATACTACGCCAGGTATCTTCGGTATCCATTCCTTTTTCTGCAAGCAGGCGACCCAGGTATTTATTCTTGCGCATAAAGTTACCTTTCGATAACCCTGCTTTATAGTAATTGCTGCTAAATGGCTCTATCCCCGGCGACGCCTGCCCTAAAATGGCAGAAGAAGACGTGGTCGGAGCAATAGCCATTAAGGTGGTGTTTCGGCGTCCGTATTCTTCGAGTAACTCCGGTTCTCCGTAGATATCAGCAAGGTCGCGACTGGCTTGTTGCGCCTGTTCGCTGATTTGTTTGAATATGGTAGTTGTTAAGGTTTTAGCCTGTAAGCCCTCAAACGGAATCATGTGCTTTTGCAGGTACGAATGCCAGCCTAATACCCCTAAACCCAAAGCCCGGTGACGTTTGGCAAATCGGTTAGCAGAGGAAAGGTAATAGTTACCCTCGGTCTTAACGATGAATTCCTGCAACACCGCGTCCAGAAAAAAGACGGACCTACGTACAGCATCGGTGTCTTTCCATTCGTCGTAGAGTTCCAGGTTCATGGAAGAAAGACAACAAATAAACGACTCATCAAAAGCGGATGGAAGCGCAATTTCGGAGCATAAGTTGCTGGCCCTGATGGTCATGTTTTTGTCTTTATACACATCGGGCTTAAACCGATTGATGTTATCTGAGAAAAACAGGTAGGGGAGTCCTTTTTGCTGTCGACTCTCCAACACCTTAGCCCAGATTTCTCTCTTTTCCCGATCTCCGTCAATCATTTCCTGCATCCAATAGTCGGGTATGCAAACGGCATAGAACAGGTTTTGAATCGGGTTTCCGATGCTTTTAATGTCCAGGAACTCATAGATATCGGGGTGATCGATATCCAGGTATGCTGCAAAGGCTCCCCGTCGAACACCACCTTGTGAAATGGTGTCCATAACGGTATCGAATAATTTCATAAAACTAACTGCGCCACTACTTTTACCATTATCGGTTACCGGGCTTCCGCGTTCGCGCAGCTCCCCAAAATATCCGGAAGTACCTCCACCAATTTTAGTTTGCATGATTACCTCGCCCAGTTTATGGGTAATGCCTTCGATGTAATCCGGAACGTGAACGTTGAAGCAGGAGATAGGCAACCCTCTTTCTGTACCCATATTTGCCCATATGGGAGAGCTTAAACTCATCCAGCCTCTTTCAATCAGTTCGATAAAGGATTCCGCCATTTCTGGCTTGAATAGCCGTTTAGCCGCAGCTGTAGCTACTCGTTCAATTGCTGTTTTTACGGTTTCTCCTTTCAGTAAATATCCGCGATTGAGCATATTCTGGCTTTCTTCGTTCAGCCAATGCAATCGTTCTGTTTGTTCTATGTGTTCTGTTACTTCCATAATGAATAATGTGGTTAGTTATGCAATGGCTACTGGTTTTCGATATTCATCCACAGCAACCAGGGTAAAAACTCCGTGAATGGATCTGCGGCGGACGTTCTCATACATTTCTTCCTGGAAAATGTCGACCTCTACATCCAGGCTGGTTGTACCCACCCTTACAACTTTACCCACCAGCTCAATAATGGTATCTGCTGGTATAGGTTCATTGAAATCGATTTTTCCGGAAGAGACCGTCACCATTCGTTTACGGCTGAAGCGGGTAGCTGTGATAAAGGCCACTTCGTCCATCATGTGCATAGCGGTACCTCCAAACAGGGTGTCGTAATGGTTTGTGGTGTTTGGAAAAACCACTTTGAAAATCTGAGTCTTCGACTGTTCTATTCTGTCCTTTGTTGTCATATCCATGCTAATAATTAGGCTGCACTTCGGATTGTGGACTAGAACAAGTCATCACCGGTTATACTCTTATCATGCTTAGTGTATTCAACCGGTCGTTTTGCGAAGAAGTCATCGAGGCTATTGGAAAAAATCTCTTCTTCGAACCAGATCATAGGTTGGTAATCGTATTCAGAAACAAAGAAGATGCTTTCCATTCCAATGCTGTTTAAGCTATTATCCACCCTGAATTTCATAAAGTTGAGCAGGTTATCTTTTGAAATATGA
>JBCBST010000090.1:0-13722 GCA_039819115.1 Bacteroidota bacterium | reverse complement strand
GGAGTACCAAACATCGTCTGTTTGGGCAGACCGTAAATCGATAACCCACGCAGAACCTGATGATATTGTGAATCAGGTGAATCTTCATCAAAGCTTTCAAAATAATCGTAGGTCTCTTTTGTTTTTAAAGAGCCACTCTCGTCATATATTTCCTTTTGAGTGAGTAACCCACGCCGTGCATCCAGGTTTGTACGTTGTCCAAACCCCCACTTGTATTGGGAGTAGTTTGAGGTAAACCTGGTATTGCGATACACCATATAATCCAGGTAGTAATCTTCGTAGAGTTCACCAAAGCCAGGGTCGATGAAATCCCAAAGTCGATAAGTCTCGGGGGTTGCCCAAAAACCCATTGTCAATGTATTATTGTAATCCTCAGGATTAGTAAAAGAGTAAACAACCTTACCAAACTCACCATTAACACCCAACTGTTCAGTAACTCTTTTATATCCTACAAAGCCTCCTTTTGTATTACCTAACTCAAAAGTAGAATTGTCATAAAATTCCTGTTCAGGAAACAGGCTCCCGTAGTCAAGGTCATAAATTCCAAAATAAGGCTTTAAAAAGGTGGGTTCTGATATAATGGCGCCGCTTGTAGAACCATCGGCCTCTTCGTACATATAAGTTTTCACAATTGGATCTGTACCAGGAAAATCATAGCTCTTTATCTGTTTAATGCGTAACCCTTCTCCCAGTTGTGAAATTGATAGTTGAGTACTTCCAACGGCGTCATAGGTATTCGTTTCAAATTCATAAGTGGTATACCCCCCAGTAGGATATATTATTTTAGATAAGACACCTACCTTCATTGCTTCTTCATCAGGCTCACGGTCAACTGATTTAGGTCCCCGGCTACTTTTCATACGCGTATTGGTATAATCCAGGAAGGGAATATTGTACAAAGAGTTCACTTTGCCATTGAAATATCCCCAGTAATCATACTGAGGATATGCCAAGACTTTCTCATATGGGGTAGAGGGCGTTCCTCCTAGTTCAGTTACATCCAAAAAAGGAGGTAATGAATAATAGACTCCAGTCCCCTCCATTTGATTGGTTATCGGGTTGTATTCTAAATGCTCATAGTTTGCAGAGTTATACTCGAACCGATAATGAGAGATATCCTGGCTAGTGGCGTTCTTAATATCAATACCATCTAGGCGTAGTCTTTTCCACAAATCCGGTGCATTTATAGGGGTACCGTCGAGTCTATTCTGAACCGAGTTATTGAAGTAACCAAAGTCAAACTCCCAGGAAGAAAGTAGCGCATCATCTATTGTTTTAATGTCAATACTCTGCAGAGAATATTCTTGTGCAGCTAAGCTAAAACCATCCCATAAAGAACGGTAGTATTTTTGGGAATCGTATCGGTCTGGAGCTGAAGCACTGTTAAATACTACTTTTATAGAACCAGATTCAATTGATGATAACCGGCGTACGAAGTGATAAGCACCATTCAGATTAACAAAAAAGTCAATTTCATTGTAAAGGGAATCTTCTGGCTCATTATACCAATGATTTCCTTTTATGCTTCTGCTGAAATAACTCACGGCCTCCGGTTCGTGATACGATAGCGTAATCGTCTCCGATGATGTGGGCGGAATGATTTCTGTCAAGTACCATGAAATATTATCGGTTACTATTGTTCCACCCGAATTAGCAGTTAAAGAATAAGTGTTATCCAGCTCTTCTATGGCAGAAAAAACAAAACGAACACCCGATTCATCGGTTATCTCAAACCTGGTCAGCTGTAGATCACTCCCAAAAAAAGGGACTATATCAAGTTTCGATGTAGGTATGGTTCGGATATCGGGAATCCCGGATTCCGGTTTGGGTGGAAGCACAAATTTTCCACTCCTTCCTCCAAAATTGTAGTAGAATTCGTCCGGTTCAAAATCAAAGTTAAGTGAGTTACCATTTATGCATTTTCCGGTTTGAGTAAACTCTAGTACTGAATTAGGATTCTGACCTGGAATTGCCACATTTACATCCTTTGTTAGGTCAAGAGGTGTATTCCAAAAATCATTATCATACAGTCGGTAACCTTGATGATAATATCCATATAGTTCATCATCCGCGCATCCTTTTACGCTACGAGTAATTACCCCACCCGCACTCAACGACCATCCTAATCCAACCCAACTCGCTTTGGAAACTGCTTTAACATTAGAGGGATGATAATTTAATGTAACTGGCAAGTTATAATTACCAGCATTCACAGTAGTGATTGGGATAGTGATGTCGGGCACTCC
Source organism: Bacteroidota bacterium (assembly GCA_039819115.1). GTDB lineage: Bacteria > Bacteroidota > Rhodothermia > Balneolales > Balneolaceae > JBCBST01. The sequence goes on along the minus strand of JBCBST010000090.1, from coordinate 11,476 downwards.
TGTATACATGCTTACCGGAATCTCACCAAAAATACCTAAAGAGTGGGTCTCAGGTGATTGAAATTTAGGGTAATCCATTTCAATAAAGCCTTCCTGGGCCACAATAGAACCTGCTGATAGGATTAGTACAGCAACCCAACTTATACTCAATATCAGGGTTGGGAGTATATCTGATCCTGCCCTGAATGCATAAGTGTTGCTTGACTGGCTTTTTTTTTCTTTTGTTAGATCAGAAAACGGTGTTTTAGGAACCTGATTGGTGGAGAGTTGATTGAAAGGTGTCATATTGATTGGTTTATAACATTCAACACCAATCAATTAAACAAAAAAGGGGGGGGGGTGGTTAGTTCAAAACCGCCAAAAATATATTCATTTCCGTCGTTTCGATTCCGCCAACTATAACAAAACCGCCATGTTTGGCTTATGGGGAAGAATAAGGGGTGTTACAGATTCGGGTTGAATGGCTCACGTTGTCCAAAAACCCAACATCCGGTTTTTTTCCCGGTTCATCTTATGAATTCTGATACTCATCGATAAGATCCGGTAACGGTGATCCAGAGGCGTAGCTTTATCAAAAAAAGAAAGCTATGAGATACCTTTCGATCATTGTACTGTTCTTCAGCGTAAGCCACTCGTGTGTGATCGCGCAGGAAAGGGTGGATCAGTTTACCCGTTTTCTTGAACAAACCAATCATGAAACGATCAGTGACCGGGTATCGCTGGTTGAAGCTGAACGCATACTTGCTGAACAGGACTGGGGCATTCACATGCATGCCCACTACCAGGAACGCTGGGGTGATGGTTTCATAGAAGATGATATTGAACAGAGCATGAGCCAGAGAATATACCGGGTAGGGGTGGATTGGGACATTCTGAAGTCCGGGTATATGGCATCAAGGCTAAAAGCAAAAGAGCTGGCCTCCAAGGTGCGAATAGAAGAGCTAAACGAGTCTAAACGTGCTAAAGAAAGTCTATATGTGTATCGGTTTGCGTTGCTTGCCGATCTATTTGAGCATGAATCCAGGGAATTGCTACTGGAACGAATAGGTATTCTGGAGGATCAGAACAGTCATTTTATCCGTTTACGGGAGGACGGTCATGTTCTACCCGAAACGGTAATTAGAATTGAACAACGGCTGGAAGAAGTCACGCTTCGGTATGCTTCATCCAGGGCGTATTCGGATAGTTTCTCAAGCATCTTTCAGGATCAAGGACCGGAATACCGTTCATTTCGAATCGGAGATGCTCCACGGTACTACCTGGATCTGACAGGGGCACAGGAAACCCTTTCGAACGATCCGCAGCGAATGGAAGAGATCCGCCTTCAACAGCACATCATTGAGCAGAAGCATCATTTAGCAAACCAGGTAAGTCTTAACGCTTCGCTGGACTATAATCGTGCACATCGTTTCGATAATCGAAACCGGGATTTTGCCTCTGTCAGAGTATCTCTCAAGGTTCCCTTATCACCAAAACGAAACGCAACCCGCAACTGGGAACGTCAATCCATTTCAAACCTTCAGCAACTCGTGATGGAGGAACAGCTCAATGCAAAGAAAGAACTGCTGATGCTGTACTCAGCATACGTGTACAAACAAAAGCAGTTCGTAACACTCGAAAAGGATTTGGAACTGGTGCAGGAGCGTATCCGTGTGGATATTGTTCAACGAACAAGCATCAGTGAAGGAGAACCGATTGCACGGCCTCTTTTACTCCATGATGATGCAGTAGCCATCAGGCTGGAGATGCTGGAACTGAAAAAACAGCTACTTCAGGACCTTCTCAGAATGGACCGGATGCTGCATGTGCCCATTACCCATTTCCTGGAGGCCATACATACTGATGGTTCATCCGAGCCAGCAGAACCCGGAATAGCCGTACTAAAACAACAGAGATAATAGCTATGGAACAATTTAGTTTTAAACAGGGAAATGCCACCATCCGGCATTTAAAAGAGATGCCCAAACCCAAAAAGAAGATCAACACAGATCGTGTACTGTTTATTCTTTTACTGGGGTTAGTACTCGGCTTTGGGTGCTATTACGTATTCAACAAGGTTACCTTCATCGAGGTTGATGGAATGGTTACGATGAACAAACTTGCCGTTCATTTTACCGACGATGTTCGAATCCTACAGCTCAACGTAACCGAAGGAACCGAAGTAGAGCAGGGAGACACGTTATTCTATTTCCGCAATCCGTATTTCGAGAACGATGCGGCTATCCGAAACTCTGCTACCCAAAACCGGGAGCGTTTGAAGAGAGAAATATTGACTCACAACCGCACCCTTAGTGAAAAGCGTACGGAACGTGACGAACTGATTAGCCAGATGAATGCCGAACGGTTAAGGCTGGAGTCCATCCGCCGGTTGGTTATCCAGGCTGCTTACACTCGTTCTAAACTCGATGATCAACAGCGCCATGTAGATGCCTTAAGCTCTAGACTGAGGCTGGTAAAGGAAGAGATCCGGTTTATCATACGTCATATCGATCAGTTAAATCGGTTGAATGATCAATATGCATCCAGAAGTACCTTTTCAGCATCTGCAGAGGCAAGTCGTATGTATGTGGCACCTGTAGATGGAGTTATTGGACGCATCACGGTAACGGATAACGAGGTCTGCTACAAAACGGAAGAAGTGATGACCATTCACCGACCGGAACAACTGCGGGTGCAGGCCTATTTCCGTCAGGAAGAAATGGATAAGATTGAGCTTGGAAGCATTGTAGACGTGACGTTTCCAGATGGAAAGACAGAGAAAGGGAGGATAGACCGGTTTTATGTATCCACATACGAGCTGCCACCTGAATTTCAGAAAAAATATGAACCCACCGAGCGAAGTATCCTGGTGGATATTATGCCCATTGATGCTGAAAACCTGGAAGGGTGGAAGCAATTCTACAAAATGTCGGTGAAGGTCTCATTGAAGCGCTTTTTCTAGGAGTTAATCGATTGATATACCCTGTTCATCGATTAAAGCCCTATAAAATCACAGAATACAGGATGTTGAATTATAAACTATACGAAACATATGAAAGCACAGTACTACCACTACATCTTGCTGGGTATGGCATGCATGCTTACCGCGGGATGTTCCATCACCCATGATCATGATGATATCGAAGCATCTGAATCGGTTGAAATCACAAACGACGCCAATGAACTCTCTGGAAGGACTACGTTCATTAATAAACCACTGATCGTCTCGCGGTCGGGAGAAGCCACCCTGTTTGATCCCATGGCACAGAAAAACGAGGGATTATCAGCCCAAAGTGAACAGGATCTGGAACATACCTGGTACTATGTAGCCGAAGTATCCGCTCCTGAAGTACAAGGAGAACAGCTAAGTGCCACTCACGTACAGGTGGTGGATGACAAAGCGTATGTATCCTATAACCGACAAGGTGACCTGCATTATGGCGGACTGGAAGTATTCGATCTTTCCAACAAAGCCTATCCGAAACTGATCAGCCAGGCCTTGTTTGAATATGCCGATGTGAATGCAATAACTACCGATTATGAAGGGTCTTCATTAAATAGAAACATATGGCTGGCTCTTTCCCACAAAAATAAGGGCGCGGTATTGCGCCAGATTCAGCTTAAGGATGGACTCATTTCCGATGAAATACGCGATGTATCCCTCTCCAAATATACCGATACCGGTATTTCAGCTTCGGCAAATGGAGTCGTGCGTTTCGGCGATTACATTTATATAACCGCAGGAAAAAGTCATGGTGGAACCTTCCTGTTCAGGGAAGGGCAGCTTCAGTTCGTTGAAGCAGACCAATACCAGAACGCGAAGTATGTAGCCGTCAACGGGAATAATCCGAACACATCCTATGTGGTGAGCCTGGTTACTGGAGATGAAGCTATGCTTAAAGTAAAAGCTGTAGGATCGACCTCCGAGGCCGACGAAATACAACTTGGAGAAGCCATTCATCAAAATGTTGAGTTTACTTATAAGGGAAAAGCTACCCTGCATTTCAGTGAACGATACCCTGAAGTGGTATTCGTTACCATGGGATCAGAAGGACTGAAAGGCATTGATATACTCACCCGTCAGGTGCTCTTTTCATCATCAGATCGTATGCTCACCACCGGTAATACCAATGGGGTAACCAGCGATGAGGATTATGTGTATATGGCTAATGGCGCTGATGGGCTGGCTGTGGCATTAATGCCTGAACAGGCCGGGGATATGGAAACGGTTTTTAACTGGGATCTTGATGACACACCAGGTTCTGCGAACTTCATTACCACGAATGGAGAATGGATCTTTGTAGCTAAGGGTAAGGAAGGGTTAAAAATACTCAGGAAGGGAGAAACCGGAGAACATCAAACCCTGTATGGGCATGACGAAAAAGGCGTGCCTCATGGAATGAAACCTGATGACGTGGAGGTGTGCAGTGAATTATTACCGAACCTGTTTGCCAATGTATTGCCTGAACGTAGTAACGTATTACAAAGAAACCCGGAATACTTTGACAACCCCACCAGAGAGATTGAACTGCTTAAAAACGATAAGGTGTACGTCACCTTTGTGAACGAGGGAGCGGGCTACCTCAATAGCCTGGGGTACTTTTATTACCATAAAGATAATCCCCCGCAGCGCGTGGAGGATTTGAATAAAGTGGTCATCTTTCCCAATGCATCGGCTAAGTATTCCGGAGGAGAACTGGTTCAGGGAAACACGATGAAGCTATTGGGAGAATTTGAAGCAGGTACCGTAATCGGGTTTTATGTGATCTCTAATGGTTGGAATGGCAAAAAAATAACCAACGGTATTTACAGCCAGTACACCATCCCCGAGTTTAATGTAAGTGCCAGGCAGCAGAGCATCTTATTTTATGATCAGGGTTGTTCCAGCATTGTCATGGCTTTTGAAGACATCGCGCTTCCGCAGGGTGATAAAGATTTCAATGATGTCATTTTCCTTATATCCACGGAAGATCCGGCTTCCATTGATACTACACAGTTTATTCAACAGTAGGTTAGATAAGATCGATAGCAGCAGTCTGCATCCCAAATAGTTAAAGCCACTGTTCTGATCAACAGTGGCTTTTTTTATGTCATTGTTCGTCCCCGGGTTTTCGCTGTTCATCGATCCATGCGGGTAGGTAAACGATAAAAATCATACCGGTTAAGCAGATCGTCTAAGTTGTACATGGATTAATCAACTAAACACTTTTAACACATTCTTAAATACATCATCTAAGCCTGTAACTATAAACCGGAAATGCCATGTTTGAGTTAGTACAACAAAGAATAAAACCCTTAGAGTCATCTAAATACGATGACCTGAATATAGCGTTTGTTCGCTCGGCAGACACAGCAACAGATCTTGAAGCGTTATACAAGAATGATGTTATCGTTCTCCAGGCTGATACCTTAGACCAGGCAGAGCATATCATGCGAAGTGTACGATCCAGTCAGGAGAGAACAATCACGCTTAAACCGGTTTTCATCGATCAATCCTATGAACAGTTATCTCCCCTCATTCCATTTGCTGATGGAACGTATAACCCTGATCAAAAGGAACACCTACTGACGAAAGCCCGGTCTATCCTCCGAAGGCTGGCGCACATAAGACATAAGGCGCATGAACTTCATTTTGAACGCTATATCACCTTGCGAATTCTGGGTTACATGTATTCCAGGGATACCGACCTGGCTCCATCCCTAAACCGAACTGCACGAATGGGATATGCGTATCCCTTCCTTTTCCATGCATTGGCTAAACAACGGGACAAACGCGTGTTTAAGGTTTTAGAGCGTATGGTTGAGGAAGGATATACGGAATCCAAACTTGTTGACCATGTGCACGAATGCAGTTCTTGTTCAGGAGGGGTGTTAAACTACAGGGAATGCTGCCCCAGTTGCGGATCGCCGGATCTCGAGTCATCCGATCTGATTCATCATTTTGCATGTGCGAATGTGGGACCCGAAGAGGATTACAGGAAAGGGGATTCCCTGGTGTGTCCAAAATGCGATAAAACCCTACGCCACATTGGAATAGATTATGATAAACCCTCATCGATGTATACCTGCAAAACATGTAGCGATCACTTTCAGTCGGCACAAGTTAAAGCCAAATGCATGGACTGTGGAACCGATAACGAGCTTTCGCATTTGAATGATCAGTCTATTCTGAAACTGAGTATTACAGAAAAGGGGGTACATCACGCTATTCACGGGTTTAATCACCAACAAGAGCTCGGCAAACCGTCGACTCCTCAAAGCATTAAACTGAACCCACAGATTTTTGAGCTATTCAAGCACCAGGAACAGCTACGATCTATGGAAATGAGCCATACCAGTTACCTTGCCGAAGTCCGGATCGACCGGGTTTTATTGGCCATGTTCCATGAAGATCGTCAGCGTATTATCCTCAACGAAATTGGTACTACCATCAGTAGTTATCTTTCAGGCCTGGATGCCATTACCGAGCATGAAAAAGGGAACTACCGTATCCTGTTATGTAACCGGGAAAAAAAGGAGCTCGACCAACTCATTGAAGTAATCGGAAACAACATTCTGCTTTTGATGGGGGACGGGCTTTCCCGTAACGAAATTCCTCTCACCATTGAGGTAATGAATGTGATGGAGGCCAGCTGATGTGGGATCAGGTTACCCCCGAATACATACAGTACTGGTTTGAAGTGGGGTTCCACAAATTTGTTCGCGTATTCTGGTTCTTTTGCGTCTTTGAATTTACCCGCTATATCATTCTCGATTATATCATTCTGGCTATCCGGAAGCTTCGCAAGTCCTCTGATGATGATACCTTTGAACGGGCTAAACAGGCCTTCTATCTTGAACATCCGCTTATTTCTATCATTGTACCCGGGAAAAATGAGGGAAAGCATCTCTATAAGCTAACCACATCCCTGGCTGAGCAGACGTATCAAAATTTTGAGTTAATCATCGTGGATGATGGTTCAGATGACGATACTCCCATCATTGGAAAAAATCTTGAAGAACGGGGCCTCATCAATAAGTTTATCCGTAATGAAGTGAGAGGGGGGAAAGCCTCTGCGGCCAACCTGGCGTTGCGGTATGCTACCGGAACATTCATTGTTCACCTCGATGCGGACTGCTCGTTCGATAGGGATGCCATTGAACGCGTGATCATCCCATTTTACATCGATCATCGAATTGGTGCTGTGGGAGGAAACGTTAAAGTGCGAAACTACAAAGAAAGCCTGTGCGCCACCCTCCAGGCCATCGAATACCTGCGGACGATATCGGTGGGAAGGGTGATCACCTCCTATCTTGGGGTTTACAAGATTATATCTGGTGCTTTCGGGGCCTTCCGTCCGGAAATACTCCAACAGATAGGGGGGTGGGATATCGGTCCGGGACTGGATGGCGATATAACAGTAAAAATCAGAAAATGCGGATACAAGATTCATTTTGAGCCTACGGCCATCTGCCTTACCAGCGCTCCCGCTACATTTAAAATACTAACCAGGCAACGCCTTCGGTGGGACAAGTCCATTATCCGGTTCCGGATTCGTAAACACAAGGACGTGTATGCTCCGAATGCAAATTTTAGCTGGTCTAACTTCTTTGCGCTCTTCGAGAATGTCTTTTACAACGTAATCCTCGATATCACCTGGTTGATTTACATGGCCGATATGATACTGAACTACTCGTCATCGTTGCCGTTCATCATACCCATGAATTTCACCCTCTATGTAGTGATGGGTTATGTGCAGATGGGATGTATCCTGCTATTTACGGAACGGCGAGAGGAAGAGAAAAAACTGATCCGGTATGTTCCCCTTATGACGATTTATACCGGTCTGTACCTCCGGCTGGTCCGGACTACGGCCTACTACAAAGAATTCTTTTTTAAACGTTCTTATGAAGATGTCTGGAATCCGAACAAATCTTCCAGAATGGCCAAAAGATATGGACTGTAACCGTGCAGTGTATTTGTCCCAACCCGGATAAAATGGGTTCAGATTATAGGTACACATGAACTATTTACACTATTGGCATTTTTACCGGAAAGATCATATGTCTACTCATCTTCGTACAATCTGTATGTAGTCATGAAAAGACACCATGTTCGATACGATCCAGCTCATCACTGATAAGCTCAAGCCCAAAAGAACTGTCCATGAACTCATTCGGAGTTAGATCTCCGAGTGCCCTGTTTTTAAGGCTCAGCCAACTGCGAAAATTGTCCTTATCTTCAAAAACTTCGATTCCTTTTTGCACCAGTAGGTCAATCTCAAGAATGCGCTCAGAATAAGGCTGTTGAAAAGTTTTGTTTTCCTTTTGATAGCGCTGCATGGTTCGTTCGGACAGGTGCAAAAAATCAGCCCACTGCTTTAAATCAAAAGGGCTTTGCTTTACGATTCCCTTAAAATGACGATACGTGATACCTTTTCTGGCTTGCTGTATCATTTCCTGGATGCTTTGACGCCCGGAAGGAACCTGTACAGGACGTGTAGGAGAATTGGGCATGATGCTTTTTGCAAATGCGTTAGATAAACGACAAAAGGCAATTTTTAGTACTTCTGTAGAGCATATCGCTGCAGAAGTGATAACGATGGTAAAAAGAAATAACCCCGATTTGGGTTACTCATTTATCATCTAAGAACAATGGTACCTTTTCTAGTGGGAGTCCACTAATAGACTCGAAGGTATTTTTATGACTTACATGAACCTTTAAAGTATCGATTGCACCTTTTTCAAGAGACAATCCATACAGCGCTCCGCCTATTGCTCCAAACTGCATAGCAATCGCAGATTTGTTAGGTCTGCTTTTCATTATAAGCGGAATCAGGCTTTGTTGAGAAATTGATAGTGAATCGGAATTGATGATGATGCTACCAATATAGTTTGCCTTTCCATCAATAATTTGGAATGGTTTTGCCTGGTGTAACCATGTAATATCAGAATCTCCATTTTTTCTGACTCTGGTTATTTCTACAATTGTATACACCCCAGGACTGACACAATAGCTAAAAGAAGCCTTTTTAGGGTTTTTAATGACATTCTTTTTTCCACTCTCATTCTTAAAGACAAAATCGATACGTTTCGTCTTTAAGGCAGGTTCACTTTCTTCCCCTAACACACTATTTCCACTTCCGTTAATTAAACGGACAATTTGATCATTGGTATATATCTTCGGTTTCGGGTCGTATGCAATACTTCTTCTCTTTTCATCAAATAAGACACTATCTGAATACTGTTCAATAATCTTACCAACAAGTACTTCTGTTTTTCCAATGCTTTTTTTCTCGAGTACAGAAAAACCAGTTGCCGGATGTTTCTCCAGATATAGAAGCTCTCCTTCAATGGTAGTAGAACAAGAAGTGTTCTTGTCATGTTTAAGAAATTCTGTCGGCCCACAACTACATAAGAATAGTAAAAGCAGACTACTCAGATTCTTCATAGTTAAACTACAGACGGCACATGCTCCGGTTTAGCATTTTTATACGCAGGCCGCGGTGAAAGTCCAAACAACTCAAACATGTGCATATCCGCGTCCAGCTCGTTGTTGTCGGTGGTGAGTAGCTTTTCTCCTGTAAAAATGGAGTTGGCACCCGCCATAAAGCATAAGGCCTGTTCTTCGAAGGTCATACGAACCCGACCCGCGGAAAGGCGAACCATGGCTTCCGGCATCAGGATACGCGCAGTAGCAATCATACGAGCCATATCCCAGCTTGGAACCTTAGGCTGATCTTCCATCGGCGTACCTTCAACGGCAATAAGAGCGTTTACTGGAACCGATTCGGGGTGGGTTTCCAGGTTTGAGAGAGTGTACAACAGACCGATGCGATCGTCGTGCGTTTCGCCCATGCCGATGATACCTCCGGAACAAACGGAAATGTTATTATCCTGTACTTTTTTAATGGTATCGAGGCGGTCTTCGTACGTACGGGTCGTTATAATTTTTTTGTAAAAGTCTTCACTGCTGTCCAGGTTATGGTTGTACGCATACAGCCCGGCTTCCTTTAGCTTGGCTGCCTGCTCATCGGTAAGCATGCCCAGCGTGGCGCACACTTCCAGTCCCATATCGGCTACTTCGCTCACAACATCCAATACCTGGTCAAAATCTTTGTTCTGACGGGCACTTCTCCAGGCAGCTCCCATACAAAACCGGGTGCTACCTGCGGCCTTAGCCCGCTCGGCAGAAGCAAGAATTAATTCCTTTGGCATCATTTTCTGTGCGTCAACACCCGTGTTGTATCGGGCTGATTGAGGACAGTAGGCGCAATCTTCCGAACATCCCCCTGTTTTGATGGACAATAAGGTACATACCTGGACTTCTCCGGTTTCATGGAACTCCCGATGTACCGTGGCTCCGCGATAAATCAGTTCCATGAGAGGGGTGTTGTAAATCTCTGTGATCTCTTCTTTGGTCCAGTTATGTCGAATGGCCGTCATATATCCTCGTTTTTAACCTTATTTAATGCGACAAAAGTAGCTGAATTCTATTCAAATGCCAATGGTATTTCTGTTGAACGGGTATGCCTATTTCCTATATTCCCATAAAAATGGCCGAAGTTATTCTATCGGGTAAAACTTCCTTTAAAATCGAAGTCCCGTACACGGTAATTGAATCCGGAGAACCGGGCCCCAAACCCCTTATTTTGTACCTGCACGGTTTCAGACAAAATATGGAGCTCTTTCAACGGCTCACCAAACCCATGCTAAACCTCAGAGCTTATCATGTCTATATCCAGGGACCATACCCGGTATATGAACCACCGGGTAACCGGAATGTTTCCAAGTGGGGAAGAGGCTGGTATCTATACGACGGTAAAAGCGGGCAGTTTACAAAATCGCTCGAGATAACATCAGCATTTATACAAGAAGTCGTGGATCGGATATTGGGTGTTCTTGATGTGGAGCGGTTTGGAGTATTCGGATATTCAATGGGTGGATATTTAGGAGGGTATTTTGCTCTATCCCGCTGGAAACATGTGCATGAGGCTATTATCATCGGCGGACGAATAAAAACAGAAGTATTTGAAAACAGGCTTGAACAGGCCCGCCATATTCAGTTTTTAGCATTGCATGGTGATAAGGATACCAGCGTATATCCCGGTCCGCAAAAAGAGCATATAGGCGTATTAAACGACCACGGTTTTGACGCCACCTTCAAAACACTGGATGCCGAACATGCCCTCACTGCTCCTTTTATTGACGAAAGTATGGCGTGGTTGCGCTCTATCGGCTATCATGAAGTCGTTGAATAATGAATTAATGCATATTCTGTTGTAACAACATGGTGCAGATATCGTACTTTGCGCCCGGAGGATTAAACTATGCCCGATCGATTTAAAACAAGAACAAAATCTCAAACCGGAACAGCTTCACTTGAATTTGATGACTTTGAGTTGAATGCAGCCCGACATGAATTCCTTAAACCTGTAGAAAAGGAAAACGGGAAAAACATCTGGAACTTCGCAACGATCTCCGGGCTGGTACTTCTCTTTTTAAGCATGACCTATTT
>JBCBST010000089.1:0-13832 GCA_039819115.1 Bacteroidota bacterium | reverse complement strand
GGCCTAATGTCATGATAATTTATGATTCAACAAAGCTTTTTTACCCACATTGCTCAAACCAGTGATTTCCCTATCGGGCTGGTTATTGAACGTGCAGAAGGTCCTTTTCTTTTCACAGATAAAGGAGAACGCTACATTGATTTTATTTCAGGAATTGCTGTAAGTAGTTTGGGGCATCGTCATCCGGCTATCATTAACGCGATTAAAGAACAGCTGGATCGCCACCTGCATGTGATGGTGTACGGAGAGTTTATCCAGAAGCCTCAGGTAGAATTTGCAACATTGCTTACGGCTCAGCTCTCCGATTCTCTTAACCAGGTTTACTTTGTAAACAGCGGCACCGAAGCGAACGAAGGCGCTTTAAAACTGGCAAAAAAACACACAGGACGCACAAAACTAATCGCTTTTCGCAATAGCTACCATGGAGATACACATGGCTCTTTAAGTGTAACCGGTCGAAACATATACCGTGATCCTTATCTGCCGTTACTGCCTGATGTTCAATTTCTGGAATTCAATGCATTCGAAGATTTAGATGATATTGATGAAGCTACCGCATGTGTGATCGTGGAGCCCATTCAAGGGGAAGGAGGGATTATCCCTTCAAAGAAAGAATGGTTATCACAGCTTCGCAGACGATGCACCGACACCGGTTCATTACTGATTTTTGATGAGATCCAAAGCGGATTTGGCCGAACAGGTAAGTTGTTCGCCTTTCAGCATTATGGAGTAACACCTGATATTCTTTGTGTTGCTAAAGCCATGGCCGGGGGTATGCCAATGGGTGCGTTTGTGTCGTCAGAAGAGCTGTTTCAGGCCTTTAAATATAATCCTCCCCTTAATCATGTTACCACATTTGGCGGGCATCCTGTGAGTGCAGCGGCAGCTGTGGCAAACCTGAACGAGTTGCTCACCGGACCCTACCTGGAACGTGCTGTTGAGATTGAAACAATAGCCAAAGAGATATTGACTGGAAAGGGCGTATTGGAAGTGCGCGGTAAGGGCGCCATGCTCGGTCTTCAGTTAGAAAACAGTACGCTTACTCAACAGGTGGTTGAAGCGTGCTTTAAACAAGGTATTCTGCTGGGATGGACCCTACATTCCAACTCATTAATCCGGTTGGCACCGCCGCTGATCATAGAGAACGAATTGCTGATGGAAGTCCTTACCACCATCAAAAAAAGCATTCAAGACTATGTCTGAGCATATTCAAACCATTAATCCGGCCACCGGAGAGCGAATACGTACCTATCCCATTACCACTCCAGAAGGGTTGAATCAGGGTATAGAGGAAAGCGCAAAGGCACAGGGAATTTGGAAAACATGGTCCATTGAGGAGCGGTCTTCGGTGATTATTCAGCTTAAACAACTGCTTGAACAAGGGAAGGAGGAGTTCGCACAGCTGATGGCCGTTGAGATGGGTAAGCCCATTACACAGGGTAGGTCAGAAATTGAAAAATGCCAATGGCTGATCGGATACTACGCTGAAAAAGGGGAAGCATTCCTCGCAGATCAGATCGTCGAAACCGAAGCTGAGAAGAGTGTGGTATCGTATAAACCACTTGGAGTGGTACTTTCTATCATGCCCTGGAACTACCCGTTTTGGCAGGTCCTGAGATTTGCTATACCAGCCCTGTTAGCCGGAAATGCGGTATTGCTCAAACATGCCGATAATGTGACGGGTTGTGCAATGGCTTTAACTGAGTTGTTCCGAAATATATCGGTTCCCAGAGGTCTGTTCGAAATGGCTATTCTCCCCAACGATCGTGTAAAAGAAGCCATTACTCATCCATTAGTGCAGGCCGTTACGCTAACCGGGAGCACTAGGGCTGGCCGTGCTGTTGCCGGACAAGCCGGAGCTTCTCTGAAAAAGACCGTACTGGAGCTGGGGGGTAGTGATCCCTCTATTGTACTTGGCGATGCAGATTTGTATGAAGCTGCACAATCCATTGCTTTATCCCGGTTATTGAACAATGGACAAAGCTGCATTGCCGCAAAACGTGTGATCGTGGTAGACGAAGTTTATAATGAGTTTCTAGAGCTATTTAAAACAGAATTTCAACAAGCTGTAGTGGGTGATCCCTTGAAAGAGCAAACCAGCATTGGTCCTATGGCACGGGTTGATCTAAGGGATGAACTCCATCGGCAGGTCTCCGAATCGGTTCAACAAGGTGCAACCCTGGTTTTCGGAGGCAAAAAGCCTCACGGAAAAGGAGCTTTTTACCCCGTTACATTACTGACGGATGTGAAAAAGAACATGCCTGCTTATTCGGAAGAACTGTTTGGTCCGGTTGCCAGTGTGATCAAAGTGCGTAACGAACAGGAGGCCATTGCGGTTGCCAACGACACGGACTATGGCTTAGGTGCCTCCATCTACACGGCAAATATCGAACGGGCTCAACAATTGGCCTCCGAGAACATCGAAGCCGGATCGGTATTCATTAATGGGTTCGTAAAATCTGATCCAAGACTTCCATTTGGAGGGATTAAACATTCGGGTTATGGAAGGGAATTGGGTATTTTTGGAATCAGAGAATTTGTGAATATTAAAACCATAGTGACGAAATAGAAAGGCAGAGCAGCATGAAGGTACGGTTGCACCAGTTAAATCCAACCATTGGCGATCTTGAGTCGAATGTGAAAGGCATACGCCAGGCGATGACTCAGGCTCAAACGGATGGGATAGATGTGCTCATATTACCTGAACTATGCGTATGCGGGTATCCTCCACAGGATTTACTGGAACGGGAAGCTTTCCGGGAGGCTTGCTATCGAATGAACCGGGAGTTGATTGATTCCACGAACCAGATGGTCGTCATTTTTGGCTCGGTCACTCCCAATCAAACCGGTGTGGGCCGTCCTGTTTTTAATTCAGCCATTGTAGCCCGAAATGGCAAGGAAATCGATAGGGTGCATAAAGCCTTACTGCCCACTTATGATGTATTTGATGACCTGCGGTATTTTGAACCAGGTACTCGTTTTGAACCCGTTGAGATCGATGGCATCGCGTTGGGTATAACGGTATGTGAAGATATCTGGTACAACGATAATGAGATTCAATACCATATTTACGATAAGAATCCGGCAGAACTGCTGAAACAAAAAGGAGCCGATGTTATCGTCAACATTTCGGCTTCTCCATTTACGAAGCGCAAGCCAATCAGTCGCAGGAGCATGCTCCAGAAACATGCCAGCCAACTACAGCTTCCGTTACTATATGTTAATCAGGTTGGAGCAAATACCGAGTTGGTCTTTGACGGAGATTCGTTGGTGTTTAACCAGAAAGGCCAGATGGTATGTCGGGCTCCCCGGTTTGAGGAAGGATATGTGGATGTGCTCATTGATCCATCCACACACTCTATTCAAAATGAACCCTGTTTAATTCCTGAACCTGAGAGCTATCAGTCCATGTTCAATGCGCTTAAACTAGGACTAAGGGATTACCTGGACAAATCAGGTGCTGCCTCCAGCGTTGTACTGGGGTTAAGCGGAGGCATAGATTCTGCACTGGTAGCCACAATAGCTGTTGAGGCATTAGGAGCTGATCGTGTAGTACCTATCACCATGCCATCTGCCTATTCATCGGAAGGTAGTGTTTCCGATTCCCGCCTGCTGGCTGAAAACCTGGGTGTGGAATTGCTGGAAATACCCATTCAGCCGGTATACCAAAGTCTGTTGAAGCAATTGGAACCCCATTTTAAAGATGCACCTTTTAACGTTGCAGAAGAAAACCTCCAAAGCCGTTCCCGTGGTAATATCCTGATGGCTTTCGCGAATAAGTTTGGGTACATGCTGTTGAATACAAGCAATAAATCGGAACTTGCAGTGGGATATGGCACTCTCTATGGAGATATGGCCGGAGGACTGGGGCTGATCAGTGATGTGTATAAAACAGAAGTATTTGGTCTGTGTACATGGTTGAACGAATCGCACTTCAAAAAAGAAGTGATTCCGAATAGCATCATCACAAAGCCTCCAAGTGCCGAATTACGCCCCGATCAAAAAGATTCGGACTCTTTACCGGCCTATGAAACATTAGACCCTATTTTAAGTTATTACCTCGAAGAACAGTTCTCTCGAAGTGAAATCATTAATCGTGGTTTCGATGCTGAACTGGTAGACCGGATACTTACACTGGTTGATCGTAACGAACACAAACGGTTCCAGGCTCCTCCAGGCCTCAAGATATCGGCTAAGGCTTTTGGAAGTGGTCGTCGCTGGCCCATCGTACAGCAATGGACGGGTACAGAAAAAACAATGGTCGAACATACAACACAGCACACAAACGCTATTTAACTCCTTTACCATTAGGTACTAGTTTTAATGTTCATTCTTCGGAACGGTTTAGTACCTTATCGTAAATAAACATCATCTATTGCATGCGTAAACAACTTTTACTACTGGGTATATGCGGTCTTTTTTGTTTTAACACAATGACGGGCCTGGCACAGGACTCTTTGAATATCAAAATCGAAGATATGCCAAAGCGTTTGCTGCCATACACAAAATCAACCGCTTTATCACCTTCCAAAAAGGAACCCCAAAAGAATTTGCAGCCTGCCACGCAACAACTGGACAGTTTCCAGAAAGACGTGATGAGTCGTATTTCGGATGTATACCGTATCCAGGTATTAGCTCTTGAAGCTCAGGTAAACGATGACCCTATTGTTGCCGAAGATCATATCAACAATGCGGTTCAGGCCACCCAGGAATTGCTTGAAGATTACCCTGAAATTAGCAATGACCGTCGTTTTGCTGAATTATACCGGTCGGTAATATCAGAGTACAGAGAATTTTATGGCATTACAGATGCTGAAAATGAGCCGCAGGGTGAGATTTTCGGAATACTGGATGAATTATTTGGAGGAGAAGATGAATTCGCCAACGTTACCTTCGATTTTCCTGAAAATGCAGTAATTAAGGAAACCCAGGTGCCTTTGATAACCAACCCACAAGTAAACCGACACCTGGTATATTACACATTGAGACGACCCGAGGTAATGGAAACATGGTTACAGAGAGCTGAGGTATATAAGCCGATGATGCTCGAAATCTTTAAGGAAGAAGGATTGCCGGAAGAGCTGGTTCACCTTGCATACATTGAAAGTGGGTTGAACCCGACGGCAAGAAGCTGGGCCTCTGCCGTAGGAATGTGGCAGTTTATCAGGGCTACTGGTTCAGTGTATGGGCTGGAAAGCAACTGGTGGATTGATGAACGAAGAGATCCGGAAAAAGCCACTCGGGCTGCAGCCCGTCATTTGAAAGATTTGTACAACATTTGGGGTGATTGGCACCTGGCTATGGCCAATTACAATATTTCTCCAAGAGGATTGAAAAGAGCCATTCGCCGTGCTGGCGGGGTAGAAGACTATTGGGCAGCCTATCCGTACCTGCCCCGCGAAACCAGAGGATATGTGCCGGGATTTATTGCAGCCACTATGATTGCGATGAACCCAACAGAATTTGGATTTGAAAAGAAATACGAAGGTGAACCTTATCAATATGACGTATTTGAAGTTGATGGGTTGATGCAACTTGAAGATTTAGCTAAGGCCGCGGGCATAGCTCTGGAGGAGTTAAAGGAATACAATCCTGAACTGCTACGTTGGGCTACCCCTCCGGGTAATAAATACCCGTTAAAACTACCTAAAGGCGTGAAAGGAGTGTTGGCACGGAATTATGATTCTATCCCCAAAGAAAACAGATCCGAAAACATTACTATGCACACGGTACGTAAGGGGGAGTCAATCGGGCTCATAGCACGAAAATATGGTACGACGGTTTCTGCTATTTTTGCGAACAATGATAAGCTGTCAAAGACGATTTATCCAGGGCAAAATATAATCGTACCTTTGCCCAAGGGTAGTAAATCTAAAATTGCGGCAAACCGACCTACCAACCAGCAGCGAACGGTTAACCGCTCACGTACTACACGCGTAACCGCACCGGCCAATTCCGAAAAGCTTACCTATGTTGTAAAGACAGGCGATACGATTGGGCATATTGCCGAGTGGTACGATGTACGAGCCTGGCAAATACGTACCTGGAGTGGTGTGGGTAACACCATTCGGGTGGGACAAAAGCTCACAGTATATGTCCCTAAGAGCCAGAAAGAACACTTTGCACAGATCAACACGATGAGTTTCCAGGAGAAGCAAAACCTTGAAAGACGGCAAAAGAGAGGAGAGAACATTGTTATGGCTTCCTCTTCCTCTACTCAAGGTAGTTATGTGACGTATACCGTTAAGAAAAACGATACGCTTAGTGAAATTGCAGAATCGCACGGAATACGCCTCTCTGAACTCCGTTCACTGAATAACATTCGCGGGAACCGTATTTTTGTAGGGCAAACACTTAAAATCAAATCAAATACTCCATGACCAAAAAAGGAACCCTCTTTGTTGTAAGTGTAGGGTTACTTTCTATCCTTTGGCTTGCTTTCCAGCAAACCGATATATACTTCCTGATAAAGAAGAACTTCAGCATTTTCAGTAAAGCCTATGAAGAAGTAGCGCTTGAATACGTTGATCAGGTCGACCCCCAGGAATTGATGCGTACTGGAATTGATGCCATGATGGAGACACTAGATCCATACACGGTGTTATATAGCGAAGCTCAGAATGAACAGGCTGAGATTTTATCGCGTGGAAATTATGCTGGGGTTGGTATTGAAGTAGGATTCAGAGACGGGGAAGTGGTCATTGTTGCCCCCACCGAAGGAGGTCCGGCAGACCAGAAAGGTATTCGGGCAGGCGATGTAATCCTGGCCATAGACGGAGTGTCTACCGAGGGACTACAGCCGGAAGAAGTACAGGGACTAACGACCGGTGAAGTGGGTTCAGATATTGTTTTGACCATTCAGCGATTTGGAGTGGCCCAACCCCTGGATTTTGAGCTGACTCGAGCCCGGATCGAAGTACCTAATGTTAGTTTTAAATCCCGGATCGGCGCAAATGAAGAAGTAGGCTACATTCGGCTGGCTCAATTCGGGATGCGCTCTGCGGATGAAATACGTACAGCAATTCTGGGACTGGAAGAAGAAAAAGAGCTTTCCGGCCTGATTATAGACCTTAGAGATAACCCGGGTGGTATTTTGCAGGAAGCCGTTGCAATCATTGATAAGTTTGTTGAACCCGGAATAACCGTAGTCGAAACCCGAGGTCGGAAACCGGAATACAATGATACATACACAACACGTGAACCCATCCTGTTCGAAAAACCGATTATTGTTCTGGTCAACGGTGGAAGCGCAAGTGCATCCGAAGTGGTAGCAGGCGCCCTTCAGGATCTGGATCGGGCTGTAATTCTTGGAGAACAAAGCTTTGGTAAAGGGCTTGTTCAAATTGTGAAGCCTCTGCCTTACAACACCTCGCTCAAAATCACCATCTCGAGGTACTATATTCCAAGTGGGCGTAGTATCCAGTCCATCGATTACACAAGTAAACGCTCGGGTGATGCAGCCACCGAAACCACTTCTCTCAAAACCTTTGAAACACGGAATGGACGCACCGTAAATGAAGCAAGAGGCATTGAACCAGATATCTTAAAAGCACTTCCTGAATTAAGCCTGGTTGAAATATCCCTACTCCAGCAGGGAGTGTATTTTGATTTTGCAACCCAGTTCGAAGCCGGTAATCCAAGTTTTGAAGAAACAGCACTAACCGATGAGGTTTGGGAAGAGTTCAAGGATTTTGTTGTCCGTTCCAGGTTTAATTATACCACAGATGCAGAGGTTCTGCTTGATGAACTGGAAGCCGAGTTAAACCCGGTTTCCGGCGTAAGCTCACAAATCGATGCTTTACGGGAATCGATAGAAATGCAAAAAGCTGCAGATTTAGAACAGTTTCGATCTCAGATAGCAGAATCCTTATGGTTAGAGATAGCAGGTCGTTACAAGGGACAAACCGGACGTATGCAGCTCATGCTTCAGCAAGATGAACAAGTGCTCAACGCACTTGAGCTGATTAAAAACCCAGGCCAGATAGAACGCATCCTCTCCGGGCAATAAAGACCGATGTTGCCTAAAGCCGATTTACATATCCATACCCAATGCTCGGATGGTAGACTAACGCCTGTGGAGGCCGTTGAAATGGCCCACCAGAAAAAGCTGTGCGCTTTGTCGATTACCGATCACGATACCTTCGAGGGGTATTTTTTAGCCAGTCAAAGGGCTGAGGAACTGGGCATCGAACTGGTGCCGGGTGTGGAAATAACGGCATCATTCAAAAACAGAGAGTGTCACCTGTTAGCCTATGGATTTGATGTGGAACAGGAGGAGTTTAAACTGTTCTTCACGCAGCAAAAAATTACAAGGCGCCAGCGCATCAAGGGCATTATTGAGAAGGTAAAAGCAAAAGGTGTTGACGTTGAATATGACGAGGTGTGGGCAGAGGCGAACGGAGCAAACATTGGACGACCTCATTTAGCTAAGGTACTGGTTCAAAAAGGATATGCAAGAAACAAAAAAGATGCATTTATACGGTATCTGAGTTCAAAAAATCTCGGTACACTGGATCAGTATTATCCCCCGTTTGATGAAGTTATTCAAATGGTCAAACGCTTTGGAGGGGCTTGTGTATTGGCTCATCCAAGCCGATGGTTTTCTGAAGACGAAATTGAACAGTTCATTGAAGCTGGTATTGACGGTATCGAGTGTATCCATCCGAGTCATCCCTATAAACTGCAAAAAAAGTACGCAGAACTTTGTGAATCCAGAGGACTGCTCATAACCGGGGGCAGCGATTATCATGGCAAAAAGGATGTGGGCTATTCTCACGTAGGCGTTATCACCGTTGCTGAAAAGCACCTGATTAAAATGAAGAGAATGATTGAACGGAGAAAAAAACTAACCATCAGTTCATAACATGGAAACATCAATTACCTATTACCAACCAACCACTCAGCCTGATAACCCAAAAGTTGCCATAGTGGTGTCGAAGTGGAATTCGATGATTACAGATAAACTGCTTGCAGGCGCTATTAATGCATTGGTTGCCCAGGGTGTGGCAGAAGATAAGATTAGTGTAGTCCGTTGCCCGGGAGCTTTTGAATTACCTCTGGCTACAGATCAGGCTATCCGTAATCTTAAACCTGATGGAGTTGTGGCTTTAGGAGTTGTCATCCGGGGTGGGACCCCACATTTTGAATATGTATGCGATGCGGTAACCCGTGGGATCTTAGATATGAATCTGAAGTATGGAGTACCCGTTGCATTTGGCGTTTTGACTACCGATAACGTGGAACAAGCATTAGAGCGAGCTGGTGACCAAGGGAATAAAGGGGCTGAAGCGGCGCTCGCAACATTAGAAATGATTGATCTTTCCAGAAAGATGGAACCTTAGTGCTTCTAACTTGATAAACCTGCCAATATGAGCTAATTTTACAGGCTTGAATAAAAATGCTATGGCATACGAGAAGTTCACATTAACAAAGAAAGACCAAACCCCAGAGGATAGGATAAAACAGGCCAACATCTGCGAGTCCGGCGAAATTCCGGAGCACATCGCCATTATCATGGATGGCAATGGACGTTGGGCCAAGAGTAAAGGAAGTATCCGGCTTCATGGGCATAAGGTTGGCGTGGACTCTGTACGGGATATAACAGAAGCATGTGCTCAACTCGGGGTTAAGTACCTGACGTTATACGCCTTTTCAACGGAAAACTGGGGCCGTCCTTCAGCAGAAGTACGTGGGCTCATGCGCTTGTTGGTTACTTCGCTTCGTAAAGAAGCCGAGAACCTGCATGCTAATAACATCCGGCTATCCACCATCGGACAAATGGATCGGTTTCCGGCAGATTGTAAACGAGAACTGGACGAAGCGTTAGAACTCACAAAAAGTAACTCCAGACTTGAATTATGCCTCGCATTAAGCTATTCCGGCCGATGGGATATAACAGAAGCGGTTAAAAAAATAGCACAGCATGTAAAGGAAGGACGGTTAGATCCCGACCTGATCAACGATCAAATGATCAGCGATCACCTGTCAACAGCTAATGTTCCTGATCCGGATTTAATCATTCGTACAAGCGGAGAATATCGTATCAGCAACTTCCTGTTATGGCAATTAGCCTATTCAGAATTATACATCACAAAAACATACTGGCCCGATTTTCGACGTGACGAATTGTATGAAGCCATCACTTCCTTCCAAACCAGGGACCGACGTTTTGGAAAAATTGCGATCTCTAAAGACGAAAAAGTTGTTAACGGCCGTTTACAGCAATAAACAAAGTTTAAAAATTAGCAGATTGGGTGCCTTATTTGTTGAATAAAGTAGTTGCTTTTTTTGTATTTACGCTCGGAGTTGGGATACAATTAGGAGTTGCACAAAATACCTTCGAGATCACAGATCCCACAAAGAATCTCCCCAAAGAGTATAACGTGCTTGAAGTGAGCGTTGAAGGTAACGAAACAGTCCGGGAAAAATTCATACTTAACAGCAGTCTTCTGGGAGCAGGTGCTAAAATCACCTATCCTGGTGATGCCATCCCAAATGCGATTAAGAACCTGTATCGCTCTGGTTTGTTCTCCGACGTTCAAATCTTTATAACGGAACAAACCCTCACCGATTTGAAACTCCTGATTAAGGTTGTGGAACAGCCTCGTATTCTGGAGTATAAACTGGAAGGCATTAAACGATCGCAGCGCAGAGATCTGAAAGATCAGATCAATATCTTGCCGGGTGTGGCGGTAACCGATGGGGTAGTTATTCAGGCCAAGAACATCATCCGAAAGTTCTACCGGGAACGGGGGCACTGGGATACAAAAGTAACGCACCGTATCGAAGAATCGGAACGGGCAGGAGGTAACCGGGTAATCCTGATTTTTGATATTGAGCCGGGAAAGAAATTTGAGGTAAAAGAAATCTTCTTTGAAGGTAATGAAGCATTTTCCGATCGAAAACTGGTTAAGAAAATGAAACCACTGAAGGTTGATAAGTGGTGGAAGTTCTTATCCAAGAAGGTCTACAAAAAAGCGGATTTTGAAGAAGGACGGGATAAAGTAATCGCGGCCTATCAAAAGAAGGGATACATGGATGTATTCGTGAAAAGCGATACCGTGTACACCTTCGACTATCGAAGGGGGAGAAAAACGGGGGTAAAAGTAGGATTATCCATTATAGAAGGACCTCAATATAAAATCCGCAATATCACCTGGGACGGTAACACCGTATATACCGATGAGCAACTGAATTTGACCCTGGGCTTTCAAAAAGGAGACTTCTTCGATCAGGAGAAATTTGATCTTAACCTGAGAGGAAATCAGGCCAGTTCGGATGTAACCGCACTGTATCAGAATATTGGATACCTCTTCTTCCAGGTGTTTCCTACGATCACTAAAGTGGGGCAGGATTCACTGGATATTCAATTCGATATCTATGAAGATGAAATAGCAACCATTCGACAGGTCTCGTTTTCAGGAAACACCAAAACACACGATGATGTTGTACGAAGAACGTTGCGTACAGTACCCGGAAACACGTACAGTCGTGAAGCCATTATCAGAACTATTCGTGAGTTAAGTACTCTGGGCTATTTTGATCCTCAGAATATAGAACCGGGATTGTTTCCGCTACCACAGGAAAAAGAGGTAGATATAGAATACGACCTGGACGAGTCGGCCAGTACTGATAACTTTGAGTTTTCCGGCGGTTACGGTGGCCGGGGCGTAGGGGCTATTGTTTCTGCCCGATTGAACTTCAATAACTTTTCTCTGGCACGGATGTTTGAAAGGGGAGGCTGGAATCCTATTCCTTCCGGCGATGGACAGCAAGTGTCGTTAGGTGTTCAGGTTACGGGTAGTGGGTTTCAGAGCTATACCGTTGGCTTTGTGGAACCCTGGTTGAAAGGTAAACCCACCTCCTTAGGATTAAACCTGAACTACAGCTATATCAATTTTACCAATTCAGATGAACGGAATATCCTCTTCTCGTCGGGTGTCACGGTAGGTAGAAGACTGAAGTTTCCGGATGATTATTTTTCTCAGCGTGTTTCTCTTCGCTATGAGCTATATGATGTAGTAGGGGGAGCGACATTTTTAGCGGAAGGGAATTCGAATCTCATGATCCTGAATAATACGTTTGAGCGTAATTCTCTCGATAATTTTATCTCTCCGAATTCGGGTTCAAAAATAACGTTTCAGTCTGAGGTTGCGCTACCACTCCCCGAGTTCTCCGAATTCTACAAACTGAAGTTTGCCTATCAGCATCACGTACCTCTTACCGAAAAACTGATTATAACCAGTATTGCTGAGTATGGATACATCGGCTATCTCACAGAAACAAGACGTAGTAACTTCCAGCGATTTTTAATGGGTGGTACTCAACTTCAGCAGCAACAGAATTTCTTAACAGACAACATCGACCTGCGGGGTTATCCCGGAGGTAACGGAGGTTCTATTGCCCCTTTCGTAGACGGCGAACAAATTGCTGGTCGTATTTACAATAAATACGCGGTTGAGCTTCGGTACCCTGCGGTAGCCAGTGAACAGCTTCAGGTTATTCCTTATTCTTTTGTAGATGCCGGTAACACCTTCCTCGATTTTGAGACCTATAATCCCTTTAACGTGCGCAGATCTACCGGTTTTGGTGTCCGATTGTTCCTGCCCATTCTTGGACTTGTGGATTTGAGTTATGGATATCGTCTGGATGGCATACCGGGAACGAATATAGATGCCGGACAATGGGAATTTTTATTCAATATCGGGTCGCCATTTTAATGAAATCAACACGCATCATATCATTCTTTTTTATAGTGGTTCTGGGTGTTTCTGCAGGAGTACTACAGGCACAGGAACAGAGGATTGGTTTTTTCGAGTCTGATTTCATCCTGACAAAAATCCCGGAATACAGCGGTATTGAACAGCGGTTGGAACTACTCAGCCAGGGTTGGGAAGAAGAACTTTCCGAAATGGATGAAGAGATTAAGACGCTCCAGGAAGATTACGATGCCAAAGAAATTCTGTATACCCAAGAGGTACGAACAGAAAAGCAGAACGAGATTAAGCAGAAAATTCTGCAACGAGATACGTTTTTAGCCCAAAAGTTTGGCCCGCAGGGTGAATATTTTTCCCGGCAAAAAGAATTGTTAGAGCCCATACAAAGACAGATATTTACTGCGTTAAGAACAGTAGCAGAACGACAAGGGTTTGATTACGTTTTTGACCGCAGTGGCGATTTAGCCATTGTGTATGCAAGAAACGAATTTAACTTAAACGAAGCCATTTTACTGGAACTTGGCATCGAGCTTGAAGACGATAATTAACCACACATCCAGGGATATGTTAAAAAAAACGAGTGTACTCTTATTTATCATTGGCTTTTTGGTACACACACACAGTGTTGCTCAGGTAAAAATCGGGTATACCAATCCGGCACGAATACTGACCGAAATACCAGAGGTAGCCTCCATTGATACAACCATTGCAGAACTGGTACAACGCAGAGATGCAGAGCTGGCCTTAAAAGCAGACTCTTTACAGCAAGAGCTGTTGGCTTATGAGCAAGTAGCCTCATCGATGACTGAAGAAGCCAGAGCAAGCCGCGAACAAGAGTTACTAGCTAAAAATGAAGCTTTTACCAACGAGCGTCAGGGTTATCTGAACGAAGTAAATCAACGGCGGAACCAGTTAATGCTGCCCATTATTGAACAAATGAACGCTGCTATAAAAGTAGTGGCCGATCGGTTGCAGCTAGACTTAGTACTTAATGAAGGCACTTCTTATGGGGATGCCATCATTTTTTATTCGGGAAATGAGCGATTAGATATCACCGATCAGGTAATCGCAGAACTAAAGAAATCGTAAGCTTTTTAATATCACTAACATTATGAG
>JBCBST010000088.1:0-14003 GCA_039819115.1 Bacteroidota bacterium | reverse complement strand
ATAATTTTTTTGTTTAAAGTTACGATTTGCATCCGGCTTTAAGACATCGAAAGAACTAATCGGGTTAATAGGATAAAGACTACAAAACTGAACGATGCCCCAAACTTGATATTCATAACCAGACGGTATTCTTTAATAGCTCCATGTAACCGAAACACAAATACGGTGAGCACACCGAAAGAGCACAGACTCACCAGTAGAAAAAGGGATCCAATATCCGTTTTACCCAGATTCAACATCATCCACCAGCTTAAAAGAACGCCAATACCGAATGTGATCAGGAAAAAATACCGAACTCCTCTTAACCCATATCTGGCTGCAAAAGTATGATCTCCCCGTTTTTGGTCTTCATCAATCTGGTACACCTGCGAAATAGGATACAGGCTCACCAGAATCATCGAAACCCCGATTGCCAACAGAATTGTTGTGACTTCAACCGTACCCCCGGCAGCTATCGTACCCATTAAAAAGGAATTTGTACCTGTACTTACGGCAATCGCTAAAATGCTCAGATGGGGATCTCCTTTCCAACGGGCGAGAGGGGAAGAATAAGCCCAGAACAGAAAAAAGCTGAGCACATATAACCCTTGTTGAGTCCAACCGAAGGGAAGGATCAGAATAAACCCGACGAGTTGGAGTAAGAGAGAGGCTATCCACATCCATTTGGTCATCTTCGGTGGATTCCTGAGCCCGCCTATCGCCCCTTCATCTTTATCCCAGTACGAGTTGTAGGCCGTTGCTCCTCCAAACAAACAAATATAAACAACGAGAAACTGGTAGATGTACTCCGACCAGATTACCTCCTCAATCAAGAGTAAGGGCAACAAAAACCCTCCTGAAAGAATCAAAAACTGATAGTGAAGTCGTAGATGAACAATAAAGTGCCAAAACTCTGACTTCATAGAAGATTCTGCTGTCTTCATGTCCAATTTGAAGTATTGAGTTCGTATGTTACACTATGGCACATTATCCTGCGCATATACATTCTGTGTTTACCCGTTCAGATTGGAAGAATCTACAACACCAACATGAAGAGGGCGTGAAGAGTCTGCTTGGAGATTACATGAAGCAGCGATCTTTTCAAAAGAAGAATCCCGTAATCGATTTTTTGTTCGAGTACTATTCCTTTCGATTCAGCCAGTTGGTAAAATGGTCGCCCGGAATCAGGTTTGGATTAGCTGTAAATCAAACCGATGAGTTGAAAGCCATAAAGGAATTAACATCAACCGATGCCACAGCCTACCTTGATGTACATGCGTTGAGCTCCAAAAAGCGGCAATCGTTTACATGGATACACTCCTTACTTACCGCTTCGCGGGATAGAAAGCCGTCTTTTGGATGCTTTGGTATGCATGAATGGGCCATGGTATACCGATCGGAGCATGTACGTCACCAGCAACTACCTCTTCGTCTTTCGTCAAAAGAGATTATGGAAGTGGTGGAATCGCGCCCTTTACTGTGCACCCATTTTCATGCTTTCCGCTTTTTTACGAAACCAGCTCAGCCCTTCAATAAATACGACCTGACCCGCGAACGCTTTACTGAAAACGAGCAAGCCGGGTGCATTCATACCAATATGGATTTGTATAAATGGGCGTTTAAAGGATTTCCGTGGATATCATCTGACCTGATCTTTGATGCCTTTAAACTGGCTTCCCACGCCCGACGTATTGATATGAAGGCCAGCCCATATGATGTTTCTGCCTTTGGATTAGCACCCATCCCAATCGAGACAGAGGAAGGCAGAAGAGTTTATAAAGAGGAACAGGAGCGGATTTATGAAGCATCCATTCCGGTACGGGAACGACTCATCCGGGAATATGAATACATCCTGGAATGTACATCCGACCAGGATCCATCAGTAGTATATTCTGACCACGATACGGCGGTTTAAAGCCCGGTTTTCAATAATTTGATTCCCGCTTGCATCTATGTGAGGCACCACCGGTTTGGTATCGGCGTATCCACTGGCTTTGAGTCGGTCACTCTCAATCCCTTCCTGGATAAAAAACTTAACCACTTCGGATGCTCTCGCCACACTAAGTTCCCAGTTGGAGGGAAACCGCGCAGTTTGTATCGGAACGTTATCGGTATGGCCTTCAACATCTACATTAAATTTGTAGTAGTCGATTGCATTCATAGCCTGGGTGACCTTATCAATAATCTGCTGCCCGGTAGGCAGTAACTCCGCTTCGCCTGAGGTGTAAAAACTGCTGCTATTAAAGAAAAGCTTTATCCCATCTTTACCAAGGGTGATATCAACCAACCCTCTCGTTTTTTCTTCCGCAAGCAGTTCATCGAGATCCCGTTTAACCTCGGCTAACGGTGTTCGCACATTTTCTTCTTTGTTTATCTCAGAGCGGAGTCCTTGCTTTAACTGCTCCCAGAGATTGATATCTACATATGAAACCGCAATAAGAACGGCAAAAAAGGCAAGTAATAACGTAATGATATCACTGTAGGTTAATAGCCATTCCGATTCCTCTATCTCTTCTTCGAGAATACGGCTGCCCCGGTACCCAACTTTATCTCGGTTCAGTGCCATTTTTACGCTTTTTCAGCTGCTAATGCAGGTTGATAGATCTCGTCTGCGTTTGGCTCACGCTGCAGGTAAGAGTTGAGACGATCCTGGATGTAAAATGCCGATCTTTTCTCATTAATCATCAATATCCCTTCCATGAGAAAGTACTCCCTGAAGCGATCCATTTCAGCAATTTGCTTGAGTTTATGCGCAATAGGATAAAACACAAACCGGGAGACCGATATTCCATACAAGGTGGTTATCAATGCCGCGGCCAAACCCGGTCCCATACCCGAAGGATCCTCAAGTTTGCCTAACATTACAATCAGTCCAAACAACGTACCAAACATCCCAAAAGCTGGTGCTGAGGCACCCATCGCTTTTAAAACATCTACGATGACCATTTTCCGGTAAAAGTGTTCTTCAACATTAACCGTACCAAACGATTCGATTTCTTCCTGGGTGTAGTTGGTGCTCAATAAAGAGAACAGGAACCCCGAAACTTCCTTGGCATGCTCTTCGGCCAGGCTGTTTAAGGATTTCACCCGGTTTGATTTAATGAGTTCATTCCATTCCAGGATCTTAACCAAATCTTGTTTCAGGCGCTTGTTATTGGTTTTGGAATGATTGAAAATGAGGAACACACTAAGAAATGCCTTTCCAATATATTTGGGTTGATACGTGATAAACACGGCGTTCATAACTCCACCCAAAACAATGGCTAAGCTGGGAATATTTAAGAAGCGGGACCCTGAAGAACCCAGCCACCGATTTATTAAATCGGAGGAACCCGTAACCTCCATAACGCCAAATACAATGAGACCAAGGCTTATTAAAACTCCAAGAATGTTAGCTACCGAAATTCTCATTGTTGATTTTCCTCCAAAAGCTCTTGTATGATTGCATCTAACCCTTCAATGCTGGGTATCGGCAAATTCGGGTTGATCTGAACTGCCCGGTTCCAATTTGCCCGTGCTGCGGTGCGATTACCCTTCAAAAAATAGATCGTGCCTTTGAGGGCGTAGGCATCGGCTGTTTCCTGGATATCCAATACCTCATTGATTTTAGCTACCGCCTGATCCAGTTCATTCAGATATAACAAATCCTGAGCTTCCCTAAATGATGCGAGCATACGCTGCATATCCTCATTGCGTTGACGCATTAACGTACTGTCCGCTACAATAACCGTATCCGTTTGTTCGGCTCGCACCCCTCTCAGCTCCATAAAAAAGCGATCTTTATCCGGGTTCAGCTTCATGGTTAGCCCGGTACTCTTATTCCCATAAGTAACCTCAATACGTTCTTCATCAGATCTGGGCGCCGGATCGGTAACACCCGGTTTGTCAACAGCACCTGTAGTGTCTGACTCCAGTTCGGTTAGCTTATCCAGTAGCTCCTTTTGTCCGGAACAGGACAATATGGAAATGAGCAATATTCCCAAAAAAGACAATCTAAAAACGTACCATTCCTTGTAAGCCATAGCCAAATCGATTGAAAGTAATAACTTGAAAAGAATCGTCTTCCCGAATGCGTTCTCCCGAAAGAATAGATTGCGTGTAGAGATTCAAACTTAAATTCCGAGTAAGGTTAAGCTGTAACCCGGGACTTATCATAATCAGCTCCCCCGAACGATCACCTAAAGGAAACAATACACTGCCTTTAGCCAGCAGCTTTACCCGATACTCATTAATGTGAGCTATACGTTTGGATATGGCCTGATCCCAGGTCAGTCCAAGCTCGAAGAAATTCACATCAAAAGCATCAATGTTTCTGCTCCTGAGGTTATGGAATCCGATCAAAGCCCCCAGGTAGCTGCTATTATCATCCGAAATACTCTGGCGGTAGGAAAGACTAAAATTTAAGTCGAGGATGGTGTCATCATTGTTCACAGAAACCGTATCGGGCCCCATGCCTGAATCCTGTATTTCCAAAAAGGATTCTCCATTCCAGTTTCCAAGACCAAAACTAGCCACAAAGTGATGAATACTGCTGTCCTTTTTCTCAGTAAATCGGATAGGATTGGAAACAAAGCTTCTGGCAAAGATTAATTCCTGGTTGTTAGGATTTATCATTCGCATAGTTAGCACAATCCCTTCAAAATATTTTTTCTGGATCGTAAGCTCGACCAAACCCTGAATGTCATATCGCTCAACCACTTCCTGTAAAAGAATCTGCGAGTTATCAGCAAAGGATCTTCCTTCCAGGTTTGAAACCTGAAGAGTACTATCGTTTCCAAAAATCTTAAGCTCATCATTCGGCTCCAACTCCGGCGGAGTAAGAATCCGAATCGCACTCCCTCTCTGGATCGTAGCCTCAACTTCTGCTCTGATGTAATTGGCATCCTCCGGGGTAAAAAACTGCGGGTCGTAATTTAAGCGGTACACCGACACCCGTCGAATACCAATCGGTATCTCTCCCAGTGCCGCCTCAATCTGTGGGGTAATCTTATGTAACAGATAGGTGTTAGCATCTTTTTTTTCCTGTGCAACTACCTCTGTCGAGGCTATAATCACCATTAAGAGTAACCCGGCTATACTGCGTGCTTGCATCACCTATCCTCTCTTAAGCTGCTTTCGTATTTCCATTAGAATGTCCTTTCGAATGGTCTCAATGGAATACGTATTTACCTCCCGGTTTTCGGCCAATTCGGCTAAAATCAGTTGTTGTTCTCTGTTCGGACGTACATCGAGCATGGCTCTTTTTACCTGCTCACCAGCACCTGTTAGCGCTAGCACCATTTCTTCCGAGTTTTTGCTTTCCAATGCCCGTTGAAGAATATTGGGATCGACTGAAGGGATATCGTCAAAGGCAATAAAGTATTTCCGGATCTTTTTAGCGAGGTTTAAGTCTTTCTTGGCAATGGACTGTACAAACTCGTCTTGTTCGGAAATAGGTAAGGAATCTATCGTCGCCAGAATGGACTCCACACCATCGGCAGCGACATACTTCATATCAGATACCGATAGTGCCTTACTGGAAAAATGAGAGGCTACACGTTTATAAATTGAAACCGGGATGTTCGATATTTTTCCCATCTTAAGCAGAATGGAAAGCTTACGATCTTCATCCATTTTTTGAAGTACGTATCCTGCCCGTTCGCCAGCTACCTGTGCAAGCATAATCGCTGTCATCTCATCAGACTCGCCTTTAATGAGATGAAGGAGTTGTTGGTCGGATAACTGTTGTACAAAATCGAACAGATTCGCGGAATTATCATCTTCTCCATTCACTGCTTTTGTTTGTTGAATGGCCCTTCTGAACCTGTTGGCTTCTTCGGCGCGGTCGTTCGCTGGAATGCTTTCAATATTTGATATACCAAATCGAAGCGTCTCATAGTTCGTATCGCTCAGATGAGGTTTAAGAATGTCTAACAGCAATGGATCGGTGCTGAATATCGCCCTTACTCCCTTTACCATACCCTCTTCTTCTTCGGTTGCAATCCATTGCGAAACCAGATCGGCTACTAACTTTGGATTGCTTATCGTTGTATTCGTGGTGTATGTTTTATCCTCTTCATACTTGATCAGTCGATCTGAACTAAGGTCTTGTATTTCAACATCTGTTTTTAGCTGTTCCGATTTGGACTGTACCAGTCGCTCCAGATTATGTGCAGCCTCCAGTTCCGAAACCTGTCGCCCGCTTTCCGGCCTTCGTAACGCCAGAAATAATAACAGACCAAACAACAGTGCGCCCAGCGCTCCAATTACATACCACAATACCTTTGGGTCGTTCCAGTCCAATCCTTCCGGAGTGGATGGAGGTTGTACAGGTTCTTCAGTTACCAGGCGTTCAACCTTTTGTTCTGGCTGAGGGGTGGCAGCATCTTTTATGATGCCACGTTCATTTCTCGGAAATATTTTTTTCTCAATGGAAACATCATCTCCTCTGAACGGATCCACATTGGCTAGCATGGTAACAGCCTCCTCTACAAAGTCCATGTCCTCCGTGCTATACGATGTATCTACCAGAATTTTAACCACAATACGATCCAGTCTCAGCCCGGAATCAAAGCCTGAAATCCGAAGGCTGTCCTGTTCACGATTTCCGGACCGAAGGCTTGGTGGAATAACCGGTAATCCCGGAAGACTTTCCAATCCCGGGCGTGCTTCGGGTTCTACTAACTCGTAACCTTTGGGAACCAATACCCTGGATACCGTGGCTTTGACATCAACAATAAATGTGCCCTCCTTATAATATTCAGATAAGGAGTTGTCTAGCAGAATTTCATAATAACGTTCGTACTTTGCTTCCTCTACCTGTTCGTCTAATGCAGTACGCTCGCGATCCGGTATCTGAGCAACGAGTATTCCACTACAAAAGCAAATCAGTATAATGATTCCCGAAGTTATTAATTTCATGCCGCCTGAAGTTACATTGTAAATTTCGCAAGTATACCGAGCTATCAAACATCAGAAAAAAAAACGAGTTTTCCACATTTTATTTCAACCATCAACTAGATGATAGAACTCGAAAAAAGAACCGTTTCTGAATTATAGAACCAGCAATTAAAACGTTATATCAATACTTAACTCTCGGCTAAACCCATTTATACGGTAAGAATATGCACGATCACGAACTAGCATTATATCCACTACCGGAGAATACATCAGAGCCTCACGGTACGGTTGTTCTTTTATGGTTCGGGATTTAATGTTTACCGCCCTTATTTTCATATCCTGAACCCTGTTTTCATTCATATCTCCCAGAACACCTACAATAGTATTCTCCTCTGGAAAAAAAGCAGCACGTATTAAATTACCTCCCCTGAAACTGGTACTGGCAATCCGATTCGCATTTTTAAGCGTGTAAACACCTACTCTTCCACTGGAAAATACCGTTGCATTCAATCCATTATCAGAAAAAGTCACCCCTTTTATTTCACGATCAAAAGATATAGTAGAGATCTCATTACCAAAACGGTCAAAAATCTGAACCTGGTAGTCTTCACCATCACGATGGTTTATGATCCCAATCAGTTCTCCGTTCTGTGAAACTTCTACTGTTGATATTTCCCGGGCATCATCATAATAAAACCCAACCGCTTTGTTACCCTGCACAACACGTGCCACCGAACCCTTTTTCCCGCTTTGAATAATCGTTGCCGTGTAGAAAACAATCGTCTTTCCGTTGGGATCCATAGCAAGCTCCGAGATAGACTCGCCTTCCTCACTATTACTGCTATTCGAAATACTGGTTATAAGCGCGCCAAATGAATCATATATCGAAAAATTCACAACATTTTCCCTTACAACAAAGCCTCCGTCTAACAACCCGTAAATCGCCAATGATTCGTCACCTCCTGATATCCCGTTATAGGAAACAGCCTGTAGGGTATTACCCGTAACATGAGCAATAAATATAGAGTCCGTTGTAACTTGAAAGGTGTTCCCCGCAGACGATACATCAGTCCCGGCCGGGTTATTAGTCATTATAGAACCAATACGTGAAGGAACGTCTGTGATGCGGATCTGAGCTAAAACATCGGAGGTCAGCAACAGGAAGAACAGGAGAAAAAGTCTCATACAGATGAAAAGTAAAGGGAAATAATGGTTTGTTTGGGTAACTTAATCATCTTACGATCAAGGAACACCATCAAAAAAAAACGGAATGCTTTATCATCTCATAACCGGCGGATGTGGCTTTGTGGGACGTAATTTTGTTCAGCGCATCTACAACACAACCCGTGATACGATTTTATTTATTGACGATTTATCTGTTGGCACTCATCCCGATACCTGGCTACCTGAAGGCACAACTTCCCGGGTAGAAGGCGACCTGACTTTTTACGGAGATGATGAGCGCATGATTTTTTTAAAGGAGGATGCCCGTTACTTCATCAGGGGATTGTTAGATGACCAAAACTATATCCATAAGACGTATGGTTTACCGATAACCAACTTTGAAGATGTGTTTCATTTTGCGGCGATTGTAGGAGGGCGAGCTAAAATTGATGGTGATCCCATGATGGTTGCTCTTGATTTATCGATAGATGCCGAATTCTTTCTGTGGATATGCCGTCAAAAACCAAAACGGGTACTCTACCCGAGTTCCAGTGCTGCTTATCCTGTTGACTTACAAACCGAAGCCGATGCCATCGCATTAAGCGAAGCAGACATCGATTTTAAGAAAATGGGGCAGCCCGACATGACGTACGGCTGGTCTAAACTGACTGGGGAATATCTTGCTCATATAGCTGCAAGCTATTATGATGTATCGGTAACCTGCATTCGTCCGTTCTCAGGATATGGTGAAGATCAGGACTTATCGTATCCGGTTCCGGCTATTGCACGGCGTGCCGCATTAAAAGAAAATCCATTTGAGGTATGGGGAACCGGAAAGCAAGGGCGAGATTTTGTACATATTGATGATGTGATGGACTGCACCCTGCTCGCTATGGATCATATAACCGATGGAAGCGCCATCAACATTGGAAGTGGAAAGCTAACTTCCTTCCTAGAGATCATTGATGTATTTACCGATTTTGCCGGTTACAAACCCGACATCAAAACACTTCTGGATAAACCCGTTGGTGTTCATTCCCGTTACGCGAATATGGAACATGTACAGGACCGCTTGGGATGGAAACCAAAAATATCGGTCCGGGAAGGAATGCGACGCGTGTATGATGTTGCTGTTTCCAAATACAGTGTGTAGCATCCATGCCTAAGATTGTATGTTTTGGCCCCGGACCCAGGTTTAAAGGTGGCCTGTCTAATTACAATACCTCTCTGGCAAAAACATTAGCCAAAAACCCGGAGAATGAAGTGACGATTGTCTCCTGGTCCAATCAATACCCGTCCATCATTCCACGAGAGTTTATTGATAAAGCCAGCCGCAGTGATTTCTTAGAGGGCACCGATATTCGCGTTGAGTATCTAACCGATTACAATAATCCCCTGAGCTGGAGGAAAACAGCCCGCTTTATTTCAAGTCTTAAACCGGATAAGGTCATCTTTCAATGGGCTATTTCTATTCAAGGGCTGCCTATGGGAAGAATCGCAAAGTGGATCAAACAAGCATGCGAAGCCGAAATTATCTTTGACCTTCACTTTGTGGTTCAGAAAGAAGGGAGTACCATTGATGAGCGTTTTACCAAACTGGGAATAAAACATGCCGATACATTTATCACCCATGCCTATAAAACGGTTGACGAGCTTACCGCACTCTTTCCCGGATTAGACCTCGAAGTCAATGAATCCGGAGAACGTTCTACCGAAAAAACTACAGTCATCAAGCTTTTTCATCCCGTTTATGATCTCTATCAACCCGATCCCGCATTTGATACTGAAGCGTTTAAGAGCGAACTGGGATTGAAGCAACACGTATTTCTCTTTTTCGGGTTCATCCGCAAGTATAAAGGCTTGCATCATGCCATAGAGGCTTTTAAGCTTGTTGCTGAACAACGGGATGACGTCTCATTTCTGGTTTGCGGAGAAGAATTCTGGTCCACATTAGATACTTCAAAGCTCAGTACAAAGATAAAGCAAACTCTGTTTGGCATTGCTCAAAAACTGCTGCTTAAAAACTCCGAAAGTGAACAGGACTACAGACCCCTTAACCGGGTGAAAGAACTCGGTCTGGATGACACCGTGATTGTTAAAAACACGTTCATTCCAAACGAGGACGTTCATAAGTACTTCCAGGTAAGCGACTGTAGCGTGCTGTACTACCTTGCTGCCACTCCGTCCGGTGTCGAATCACTAACCTATAACTTCGAACTCCCTATTCTGGCAACCCGTGTCGGACACTTCCCTGAAACCGTGACCGATGGATTTAATGGATACCTGGCTGAACCCGGTGACATCGAATCGATGGCTGCACAAATGCTTCGGTTTCTGGATCATCCCTTACCCGGCGAACATGTCAGAAAGGCTGCGTCTGCGATGAGCTGGGATAGATATGTAGCAGCTATACTGAACGGCTAGACAATAATTTCGGCAATCTGATAATTAAATACATTCTACCGTTGATTAGGGTATATGGAAACCCGTATATTTGGAGTCTTTCCAAACAGCGAAGCTGAGTGGAAACGGGGAGTGGCGCAGCCCGGTAGCGCATTCGCTTTGGGAGCGAAGGGTCGCAGGTTCAAATCCTGTCTCCCCGACTTGGTAAGACGTAAGGTCTTATTTTTTTGACGTATTGATACATTGATTTGAGCGCCTTCAGCTTAATAAGCTGGATTACTTGAGCGCCCATAGCTCAACTGGATAGAGCAATTGCCTTCTAAGCAATAGGTTTCAGGTTCGAGTCCTGATGGGCGTACAAACAAACCTTGTTTTAAAAGGCGACATGGCCGAGTGGCTAGGCAGAGGTCTGCAAAACCTCGTACGGCGGTTCGAATCCGCCTGTCGCCTCACGGTTTTATTTTTTGCCGCGTTCGTCTAGAGGCCTAGGACGCCGCCCTTTCACGGCGGTAGCACGGGTTCGAATCCCGTACGCGGTACTATTGTAACGAGCAAACAAAGAGATGCCATCGCATATTATTTACCTTGTCATGTTCTTTATCATTGTGAGTGCAATTGCTATTGGAGTATTTACTACTCTAACCAATTCCAACTATGATGATCATTAGTTGGAATGTTTTGTTTATTGATTGACTTGATGGAGCCTGTAGCTCAGTTGGTTAGAGCGCTGGTTTGTGGCACCAGAGGCCGTGGGTTCAATTCCCATCAGGCTCCCAAAATCTTGTTCCCCTATGCCGCGTTCGTCTAGAGGCCTAGGACGCCGCCCTTTCACGGCGGTAGCACGGGTTCGAATCCCGTACGCGGTACAAAGCCCTTTATGTTAAACCATGAAGGGCTTTTTTTATGATCGTACGATGGAGTTTAGAAAAACGAAGCCAAATCCCGCCGTAAAAACGATATGAGAAGGTACAAAGCCATAGCTTTTAAAAGAGAAATCTACCCAGAGCGCAAATAAAAAAAGCACGACCAAACTACCTTCGGCATAGGTAACAATGGGTATCTCTCGCGGAGAATACAGTTTATTATGCCACGAATCTCCCTTAGTGCTGATATTGTACTTTGCCGTTCGGTGAAATACAGCATCGCCACCCCGTATCCCATCCAGAAAGGACAGTAACTGGAAAAATGTAATGCCGAGTAGTGTCCCTATAAATGGAGGCAGAGTTTTAACAAATTCTATGGCTTTTGGGACTATCCCTTTCTTATAGTCTCCAATAACGATCCAAAGGAAAATAGGCACCAGAACAATGTTAATGAGTCCTACAGTGGACAACGCAAGAATAGAATTGTATTTGGGAATCTGGGTAATCAGGTATGAAATAAATACACTGGATATAGCCAGGCTAAAAAAACCAGGCAGTACAAAAATATTATAGAGGTCGAAAAACGCGTGCACTTTCGAAAGAAGAGGTATGTTTGCTTTCCACAGTTTTGGTCCAAGCTTACGGATAACCTGCGCCTTTCCTTTAGTCCATCGATATTGTTGGGTCTTGAAATCCAGAATGGTAACAGGAACTTCAGCAGGTGCCACAATCTTCTCATCATACAGAACTTTCCAACCCTTTAATTGTGCCCTAAAACATAAATCCAAATCTTCAGAAAGCGTATCTGCTGACCAGCCTCCTGCATCCTCAATACATACCTTTCTCCAAACTCCGGCAGAGCCGTTAAACCGAAGAAAGTAACCTCCCAGAGATCTTGCTTTTTGCTCGATCAAAAAAAACATATCAAGGAAGGCAGACTGTGCTTTGGTCAGCACCGAGTAATCCCGGTTGATGTGTCCCCATTTACCTTGCACTACCCCGACATTTTCGTGTTTAAAATAGGGTATGCTTTTTTGTAAAAAATCAGGCTCCGGCTTAAAATCAGCATCGAAAATTGCAATAAAATCTCCCTCTGCATAGGGTGTGGCATCCCTCAGAGCACCTGCTTTATACCCGGCCCTGTGGTCTCTCCTAAACACTTTGATATTTATTCCTTTAGAACTCCAAAAAGCTACTTGTTCGTCAACAATTGCTTTTGTTTCGTCATTAGAATCATCGACCACCTGAATCTCGAGCTTATCTTTGGGATAATCTAATTGAGCACAGGCACTGATTACATCTTTGGCAACATATTGCTCATTATACATGGGCAGCTGAACGGTAACTTTTGGGAGTGTATCCCAATCCCAAACCTGTGTCTCCGGTTCGAATTTCGGGTCACCTTTCCGTTTGAATAGTATATACAGGAGATGAAATTCCCCAAGTGTGTATATCGTTATAAGCAGTGCACCCACCATATAAATTGCTACTGCCAAAACAGAGATAATCTCAAGCGCCATAAACTGCGTCTTCTCCACTAGTCTTTTTAAAAAGCATATCCCGTTCCCAGGTACAACCCCGTTCCTTCCTCTGAAAAACCAAGATCGAACTTCAGAATAAAATCAGGAGTAAAGATAGCCATCACTCCACCTAAACCAAAGGTATGGTTATGCTTTCTGAGAATAGAATCCCAATTCGAATTCGTAAAAACACGCCCCCCATCCATGAACAGGTTTCCACCGATCTCTATATTCTGAAAAGGTAGTTTAAAAAACCATGAGCGTGATTCAATGCTATATGAAAGGGCGTTATCGCTGGTAAAGCGGCGAAACCGATACCCTCTTAAAAATGCACCACCGCCTAACCCGGAAGCTAACCAATAGGGCGTTTGCCCATAGGTATGTTGTAACTGTATAGTACCGGCCATGGAAACATCAATAAGTGGAAATGGAATAGGTATATGTCCATTTAGACGGACGTTATTCGCAATCACATGATGAGTACTTAAGACCGGGGGTGCATACCTGCTGCCCACGTCCACCAGAAACCCTTTCGTGGGTCTGAATTCGGAATTTCTTCGTTCCAGAATAAACCCGGTTTGAATAAAGGATAAAAAAGAGCCTGTAGCCCCTTCTATTTGATTTCCGCTAATAAACTGATCTTCTCTGTTCCCCCATGGTGACTCATAGTATAACCTTAGTCCTGCTTCGATGTCCGTTCGATGTATACCTTCCCCTTTTTTCAGTAGGAAACGAGCATTAATCCCAATCTGAGTTGAAAAGGAGTTAAAATTGTAGAAGTCGGACGTGTCGAACAGCGCCTCATTAAAAGATACCAACTCCGTGTCGCCCAGATAATAATTGTCAAAATTCTGTATAGCGTAAATCTCGGTATGTAACCTGAAGTTATTAGCCTCTTCAAAAATCTGATCTCTGGATAGAAATGTACTAAAGGCTCCGGCTGTGGAATACATCAAAAACCCGCGGGTATAATCCTTAAATGGTTTTCGCCCCGCGTAATTGTATCGCTGTACTTCACCACCAAATACAGCCCTGCTATCGGTGTTAAACGATAGAATAGGTAAGTATCCATAAGCAAGGGAATCGCCACGAGACTGCGGTTTAGCTACCTGGAATACCAATAATGCCGTAATAAAAGAGATCGATAACCGAATATTGATACCTATACTCAAGAGCGGTTCTTTAACATTTTTCG
>JBCBST010000087.1:0-14014 GCA_039819115.1 Bacteroidota bacterium | reverse complement strand
GGGAGTTAGCTTACCCGGGCAAATTTAATGAGGTGATAAGTTTACGAATTGAAGGGCAACCTCAGAAAAAAGAAAAAGTAGTTCCGTTTAATATCCCCACTAAAATTACCCTTCGTAAAGTGGAGTCGTAGGTACCAAAAAGAGGCGCTCCTCAGCCTCTCCTTTATAATCAAGCAAAACCAATTCAGCAGGCTCTTTTTAAGGTATTTCCCACTTTCAACTGTGCGAACAAAAACCGTTATTCTCCTTACGCATCATCTACGGAGATTTTCTCCTCGTTCCGAAGGTCCACCTTCGGGATGGAGTCAAGAAGCCTGCCTGCCAGCTGGCGGACAGGCTTCAGCTTCCCACCCTGGCGCAAGATGCCTGCCGGTAGGCAGGTTCAGGATGACAGCCTGAGTAAAAATCAGCAGGGATTGCCACTATTTTGAAGTTAGGTTTTTGGTAAACTTGTAAGAAATGGAAAGGTCGCCATATCCGGACCAAAGCTTCAGATCATAACGGTCAAATCGTCCGGCAGCTATTCTGAGATTCTTATTCAGAACATCGATGATGGATGCTCGATTATCCGGATTCCAGTTAATCACTGGAGTCCAAACATCAACGTTTAGCACCATTTCAACAGTTGTTGTTGTCGTATTATCCTTAGTAACCCTTCTCCATACCTTGTTCTCTTTAACATTGACCCTGTTCCTGATCCCGACCGTTTCATAGATAAGGGTTTCAAGTTGTTCTTCATTTTTCGTTTTCTTCGCTGTTTCAAATAAAAGGAGGTCGCCAGACATCTGATTACCTATAAAAGAACACGCTGCAATG
Source organism: Bacteroidota bacterium (assembly GCA_039819115.1). Taxonomy (GTDB): domain Bacteria; phylum Bacteroidota; class Rhodothermia; order Balneolales; family Balneolaceae; genus JBCBST01. The sequence continues at coordinate 13,198 of JBCBST010000087.1, read as the reverse complement.
ACCAGGATAAGACTGATGAGGAGAATGGGTTTATAAAACAACGTATTGTTTTCCTCCTCGGGGTTTGAATGCGGTTCGTTGAATTCCGAAGAAGAGAATTCTACAACAGAGCCGGTAAGTCGGTCCTGAAGCATGTTTCCGGTTTTAAGAACAAGAAAGATGTTATAGATGATGAACGCATACTGCAATGAAAACAGAACAATGCCGAATATCTCATGAACATCACCACCAAAGAGTCGGCCAGGTAATTCCTGAAGGTTCAGAGGCCAGATTAAGGCGATAATGAGTGTTCTGTAAAACAAACGTTTTAGATCGAGCTCTTCCGAATCCCCCGAATACTTGACTGAAATGCTTAAAAGGTCCTTCCCAAAGCTGTAGTCCGTTCCTTTGATCAATGAAAGACCAAGGAAGTAAAATAGAAAAGAGAAAAAAGGAGCAAGATATTCTATCCAAACCGGAACGGGGAAAGGGATAACATTCCTAACGATCGCGGTGATAAGAAAGATTACACACAGGTCTATAATGAACGCGCCTAATCTGTATTTCCAAACCATAGGAGTGCATTTTTGTTGTTAACTGATTAATTGCTGGTGAACCACAAGGAGTGCCAGGCGAGATACCATATTTCTTTTTATCTAAGCGTTTCTTCCAGCCACTTGTAAAACTCCGCGTGCCAGATCTGGGCATTCTGTCCGTTCAGCACCCAGTGATTTTCTTCGGGGAAATACACCAGCTTTGATGGTATTCCACGTAGTTGCAACGCCTGGTAAGCAGCTAAACTCTGACCAATGGGTACCCGGTAGTCTTTTCCGCCCTGGAAAATGAGCATAGGGGTATCCCAGTGTTGTACAAAATTCACCGGGTTAAACTGCTCATAGCTTTTTTGAGCGGCGGCATTATTCGTATCCCAATACGGACCACCGATATCCCAGTTCACAAAGAACAACTCTTCAGTGGTACCATACATACTGCGTAAATCAAATACGCCATCATGAGAAATGAAGGTTTTAAACCGGTTTTCGTGAATGCCCGCCAGGTAAAACACGGAATACCCTCCATAGCTGGCCCCCACGGCACCCAGACGATCCGTATCCACAAACGGTTCCTTGGCCATTTCATCAATAGCAGTGAGGTAATCATCCATCACCTGTCCGCCCCAGTCTTTGGATATTTCTTCGTTCCAGGCCACGCCATGTCCTGGCATCCCCCGACGGTTGGGTGCCACCACGATATACCCATGAGCCGCCATCAGCTGGAAGTTCCACCGGAAGGAATAAAACTGGGATAAGGCCCCCTGGGGACCGCCTTGGGCATATAGTAGCGTTGGGTATTTCTTTTCAGGATCGAAATCCGGCGGGTAAATCACCCAGGTCAGCATCTCATTCCCATCAGTAGTAGCCATCATACGCTTCTCGATCTTGCTCAGCTTGATGGAATCATACATGGTATCATTGGCTTTGCTCAGTTGGGTAAACGTCTGATCATTGAGGGAATAGGAAAAAAGCTCAGTGGCGTGATTCATATCCCGGCGTGTGACGATCAGATGATCCCCCAGATCAGCGACGATACTGGTTACATCAAACACACCTTCTGTAAGCTGAGTCACAGTACTGGGATTGCTCAAACTCACTTCAAATACCTGGACTGTACCATCTACCGGAGCACTGAAGTAGATTTTATCTCCCGAACTCGCCCAGGTAAAGATATTCACGGTTCCATCCCAATCAGCCGTAAGATTTGTTTTCCTTCCATTTACCAGTACGATCAGGTCGTTTTTATCCGATTCGTACCCATCCCGCTTCATGCTAAGATAGGCCAGGCGTTCTCCATCGGGACCGTACACCGGGTGGGTGTCGTAGCCTTCGTTTTCATCGGTCAGGTTGACGGTTTCCCCTGTTTTGATATCGTACTGGAAGAGGTCGGTATTGGTGCTAAGCGCGTAGTCCGTTCCGGTTTTCTGCTTGGTCACGTACACCACATAACGACCATCGGGACGGATGATATAATCGTCGGTACCACCAAAGGGGGTGGTAGGCGTGAAAAAGTGCTGTCCTTCCATGATGTCAATGCCATCGTCCCAGCTGTCCCCTTCTTTCTGATGCAGGAATATGTGGTTGTAGGAACCTTCCATCCAGCGGTCCCAATGGCGGTAGTGCAGGGATTCGTAAATGAGTACATCGGCCTCGGGGTAATCCGGGTAGAGTTCGTTCCCTTTCACTTTATCGATCTGCACTTCTTTATGGCTTACTTTGAATCGTCCGTCTTCCGATATCTTAGCGTCCCGGAGAAACTCGTCCGGGCTTTTAATTTCTTCCGGTTCACCTCCCCGCACTGGGACCTTGTAGTAGGTTCGTGTTCCTGTATTGTTTTTCACATCCGGGTAGTACACCGAATAAATGAGATGTTGTCCGTCTTCGGTAACGCCGGCTGGGCTAACGCGCCCCAATTTCCACAATAACTCCGGGGTCATCCGATCTTGTGCCTGCAGGAAAACAGGTATCAGGATCAGGAGAGTCAGCATTGAAAGTCTTTTCATAAGTCTGAGTATTTCATTCGGTTCATATCTTTGCAGGGTACTCAAAAAATATGAGTGTTTTATGAACTCGGATTGCAGTTAGATTTTTTTACCAGGTTGTGTTGGGGACAGGATGATGAAGAACGAGATGATGTTGCGCTTCTGGAATGCTTAGTAGTTGGAATGCGATTCCTTCACCTTTCCAAAGCCGGCTTTTAGAAAACCACCTGTTCATATAGTTCCATATTCATTCTTTTTAATTATTTATCAATCATTAAAAGTAACGAATAGGCTGCTGCCGATCTTGTTCATACCGCATAAGCGGAACTTAAACCTTAATCCATTACTATTATGAAGTTAGTAATCATTATTCTGATAACGTTGTTTCCGTTCTATCCAAATACAAATACGGATACCGCTCTTCCGGTCAGTCAGGAAACAGAAGCATTAGAAAGCCAGGAATCTATGTACTCCGCATTCCCGGTTTATACCGGTCCTACGACCGTGGACTTTGGGTTTTTTGTGAACTTTACCGTTACCCCTTCCAGCGGATGTACAAACTGTACCTATTACTGGAGGATGCGAAGTGTGAGTGATGGCCTGCCCATTACAGCGAGCGACCAGGTCGATGAAACGAGTTCAACCGGCCTTCCCTGGATTATTGGGCTAACGCCGACAGAAAATGACTTTTATATCCAGGTGGAAGAATACAACCGGTCTACACGGGTCAGTAAACTTACCAATGCCTATTACGTCACCGTAAATCCATAAACAGTATGAATGAAAGCGAAGGTTATCTCTTAAGGGGATAGTCTGAGAACCACCCGGCTAACTAGATACCGGGTGGTTTTTGTTTTAAAAGGGCGTCTCTTATCAACACTGTAGTAAATGCTTTTCTAATAAAATCAGGGTTATTTTTGGATTAAATAAGGAGGAAAGAGCAAGCTTTTCATTGAAAATTTGTGTTTATTTTATATAGGGTTATAGCTAAATAAATCGGTTAAGAATTAAATAATGGTGATATAAGATGAACATTCAGCAAAGAGTCATTTCCACTCTATGTTTCTGCCTGTTTTGCATTCATGCTCAGGCTCAATACACACCCATCGTCTACTCCTATGAAGGGTCGTTTAATGAGGAATCCACGGACTTCGGTCTCAGGATAAGTCACGCTGGTTTGGAGGGGCCTCATATGTACCTTGGCGACTTTCTGGTGGTGCTTTCCCAACGAAGCGGGAGCGAGACGTATCATTTCAGATTAAACTCAGAATACTTTAGTGCATACGATTATAGTATTGAGCGTTTATCCGGCTCAACGTATAGCGATGAAATCTATATGATTGAGAATACGGCTACTTCATTTAACATAGAGATCAGGTTTAAAGGAGGAGGAGATGATGACTGGCACCGGGTAACCGTACACCAGTTAGCACCTTCAGGTGGTAATACTCCTGCGTTTTTAAAGATAGATCCTTCTCAATACATGGCCGGCGGGACAAAAGTGCCGACCACTATTTTTAAAAAGGGGGAAAACGGTATTGGAATAGGAACAGCAAATCCTACCAACACCCTGGATGTGAATGGGACTATCCGTTCCAGGGAAGTACATGTTGAAGCAACAGGCTGGCCCGACTATGTATTTGAAGAGGATTACGATTTACCCGGATTGGATGAGATCGAGGTCTTCATCAAAGCCAATAAGCATTTACCTGAAATTCCATCTGCGGCATATACGGAAGAACATGGCATCCGTCTGGGAGAAATGAACACTTTACTGCTTAAAAAAATCGAGGAGCTTACTCTTTACCTGATTGAGCAGGAAAAAGTAAAGAATGAACTGCTACACAAACTGGAGCAGGAGCAGACAACAAATATCAGTCAGCAGGAGATGATGAACAAACTCTTTAAAAGGATAGAGAAGCTCGAATCTACCTTTACCCGGGACTCTGAACAGCAGTCAAAAGAAAAGGACGGGTGATGAGATGGAAGCACAACACATATCAGCCGCAAAGGCCACTGTCTTAGCATACATCGTATTCTTTGTATGCAATATGTCATGGAGTGAGTATGCCCATGCCCAGGAGCGGTCTACCCAGGCTCCCGAGATCCATTCCTTCTTTTTAAACCCCGATTTGAAAGGAGCCGGACAGAATTCGGTTAACCTGTATTCCGGGGATGTGAATCTGCCTGTTAACCTGCTCAGCATCCAGGGAAGAGGCGGGTTGGGAGCGAATGTATCTGCTTTTTATACCAGCAATATCCAGCATCAGCGGGATATCTGGGCCCTCGAAGCCCCCACCAGCATTCTGGGGTTAGGCTGGTCGATGAATTATGACCGCATTGTGGTGGACCATAAGAATACGGGTACGGTGCATGATGACGATTTTTACCTGGTGAGCGGTGGGAGCAGCAATCCGCTAATCATGACCTCCTCCACCGGGGCTAACGGCGGAACCAAAACCTTTGAAACCAAAAACTACCAGTTCTGGAAGATCACGTACTATAAACCCGACGAGCGCTGGGAGATCATAAAAGAAGATGGCACCACCTATATATTCGGGGGTGGTAGAGTTTTAGGTCCTGATGGACGTAACTATACCTCCACCGGCAATTCCATACAATGGGGAGTAAAGTGGAGGAACTGGATCGGATCAAGCATGCGCACGTCCGGCCAGCAGCAGCATGCCATCGCCTGGAACCTGTCGGCGGTACGTAACACCTGGGGAGATGAACTCACCTACACCTATCTGGCGGTGGAAGAGGCGGTAGGGCGTTATGGGCAGCCGGATAACATTGAGCCTAAAAAGCATACCAAAGCTTCTTATTTGCAGAGCATCACAACTCCGGAGGGTCAACAGGCCCGGTTTGTTTATGGGGATAAAAGTCCGGATGAATACACCGATCCTCACCAGGAGCTTGGGGAACCTTATGGGCTGGTGGTAAGTGTAGACGGCCCTAATACCGTGTATGAGAATTCAACGCACACGTATACCACCAATGTGGGTAACGAGAGCGGGGCTCTAAGCTACCTCTGGCAGTTGCGCTATGTAGACGATGACAGCACACCTTGGTTAACACAAGGCACCACCCCTGATCTTGCAATAACCTTTGCTCCTATGGATTCTCTTTCAACAGCAGAGTTAAAAGTAACCGTCAGCGATGCGGCCGGCAAGACAAGAAGTATTGTCAAAGGTATTGCGGTTAAACGGGTACCTGATATCAGCGATTGTGAAGGGAGACCAAATCCTTCGATATGTGATAAGATTGATGAATCAACTTTTATGGCTACTCCGACAGGAGATGGCCTGATGGTATCACTGATAGACCCAGGGAGTGGGCAGACGCACGTGCATTACGAGCCGGATGCCTATCAAGAGAAGTATGAAACCAAATACCTGAATCGTATTGAAGTGCATACCGCATCGGGAGTAATCCGCTATTATATAGATTTTGGTTACGCTCATTATGGCACAGCCGGTCAGCCTGACTATAAACGGTTGCTCACCCGTATCACGCATAAATATCCCGATGGGGAGGCATTACCCAGTCTGGATATGAGCTATTATGGCTCTGCTGACCCTCACCCAGCAGCCTTGGAGAAGGTGATCTACCCTGGCGGAGCAGAGATTACGTATATCTATGAACAAAATTCGCTTTCAAGAACTAATCAATATGTGGCGGTGACCCCACCCGAAACTACTGTTGAAGGTGGCTATGAAAAGCCGATGGTATATCATAGTACGGATTATGTGGTGTTTACCTGGAGAAACAATTCTGATGAGTTAATCATTAAGTTGCTCCATTGGATCGGAGAATGGAAAGAGTATAAGTTTGGTCCTTTTCCTAATGCGGGTAAGCTACATTCCGGTGACAGGGTCAATTATTCCATAACGCTCCAGAATGATTTCTTTGCCATTTTAAGTGAAGCTCCGGAACTGACATCCTCTAAAACACTGTACACGTATCATAAAGATGAGTTCACAAATAGTTGGCTATCCGATATTGATGTCTTTTCGTTTACCGGAAGTAGAGGAGAAATAGCTTCGGGCAAACATTTTATTGCCGTTATTGATTTGGAGGAAGGTACCACGTACAGAAAGATTTGGACAGGCAGCTCATGGGAAGATAGTTCGGTTTCAAATGTCAAATACAGCAGTGACAATAACTACTTCATAGGGGGCACAAATAACTACTATATAGAGGATAATGAGGGTTTATCCGGCTTGGATGAATTCACTGTATACTATTTGGATGAATTAAGGCAATGGGGAGCAACGTCCCCTCAAACGTTTAATCAATTTCATTCATCTACGTCAAATAAGGCAGATATAAATTATATACATGCAGGAAATTCAATTTTTGGATTGAGTCTCGCACATGATGGAGAAGGAATAGGAACACTTAGTGAATTCTATGTAATACAGAACGCTAGCGATGTTCCACGACATAATGATCACGCCCCGGTTCATTTGGTAGGGAATCAATCTATTGTTTTTTCCGAATATGATGGAACTGCAACAGACCCCGATCACTATCGGTTCGACGGAATTAGCTGGATAAACCGGCAAATTCCCTGGGCATATTTTTCTCTGAGTCCGGATGTGATTATCGAGCGTACTGATTTTCAAACAGGAAGATATGTACGGTTTAACCCCAACGTCGGTTCATGGCAGGTAAAAGAAACACTCTCAGATTATTCCAATGACCGGTCTTTGCCACAGGCTGGAATACGTCATTTTTCCTTTGGAAAAAAGCTATACCAAGTTCTGACTAATGGATCTCCAAATTATCTGGGTAGGTTAGATGTTTATCAGGCTGGGGATTCAGTTGCAAATGAGAAGCTGAGATTTGGTTCGAACTTTCTGGCATATAAAGTTAAAACACCGACTCAGAATCCAGGTACTTTTTCATTTAATGGCGCGAATGTGACCATTTTAAAAAATGGTTCAGAACAGTTAGGTCCGTTTAGATTACATGGGCCGGACGGAAGTATCACTGATAACAGAGCAGGTGAGTTGGTATCCAGTAGGTTTATATCTGAACTGATTGGGACCAGCAGTTTTGGACTTTATTATGTATCTAAAGAGAAGGTTAATGGGCGTACTAATAATTACCCGGTAACAAGGGTAGAGATAAACGATGGCTACCTGACCCAGTCCACCACGTTCGAATACACCGCCTCTACGGCAACGATGGATCCATCCGGTACCCTTGCCCAATACAATAAAGTAATAACAAGGGTAGGTACTCCGGCAGAAGGCAGAACCGAACATTACTTTTTTAACGGACTGGATAACACCCAGCTGGCAGTAGATTACCCTGTAGATACCACCTATTCTAACGCGGGATCCTACCTCACTAAAGTGCAAGGGCTTATGTACAAAACACGAGCCTATACCAACGGTAGTACCCTGTTGTCCGAAACAACCAATCATTATAAGGTCAGGGAAAAACCTATCAGAAGAAGTCCGGGTAACTGGCCGGTTGATATGGGGTACTATGTGCGCCAGTACAAAACTGAAACGACAACCGAAGGGGTAACTACATATGCAAATACAACCTACGATGCTTCTAGCGGATTAACCCGAACTACCGAAACCAGCAATTATAGTATAGATGGGGATGAAATCGTGCATAAAACCGAATACCGTTACGCTTTCGAACAATACAGTGCGCTTAATACACAACATGTTCTGAGTCCGGTTATTGAACAGATCTCGAGCATTAAACCGGAAGGTAGTACAACAGCAACGATTACATCTAAACAGGTTTCCACATGGCAGGACTGGGGTGGAGGGAAATGGGCACCTTATCGTTCATACAACTGGAAAGGCACCGGAAGCCACGTTTTTAACTATTCCAATCCGGGTAGTAACTGGTTCCCTATATCAGAGATTGTTTCACGCAACACGTATGGTGCTTCCACCGAAGTAATCGATTCTGATGGAATATCAGGAAGCACAGTGTATGGATTTGAGGGTACTCGTCCAATTTCCAGCTTTACCAATGCATCACTTACAGAAGTTGCGGCTGATGGGTTTGATGAACATACCACTCCGTCCGGTTCTGCCTTAGGTTGGACTTCTTACAACACAGGAACCTGGACCATAGTCGATGGAGAGCTTCAGGCTCAGAAGTCGGGTAGCGGACAGGCCTGGTTACATGCAAATAGCGCTCCTCGAAACCACTCCGATTCTATCCTTGAGTTTGATGCCCGGTTCACAGCTGGTGGAAATGATGACTGGCTGGGTCTGCAATTCCGGCTATCGGGTTCAGGTCATGGGCCGTCGTCAGGGCACTATCTAAAACTGACCAAGGCAGGTATTCTTTCGGTGGTGGGTCCGGGTGGAACCACGTTAGGTAGTTCGTCTATACCGGATGGTTCAACGCAAACATGGCGGCATATCCGGTTAGTTACCTTCACAAATGGCAGGATTGATGTATATCTGGATGGAGAGCATATGATCGACGTGCAAAGTTCAACGGGTATCAATAACCCGTATTATGGTTTTGTGATCGATGCCGGTGCGATTGCACGGTTTGACAATTTCCGTATATACCCGAACGATGCAGTAGCCCAATCAACAGGGTATAATCAGGATTATTGGTTGGTAAACTCCGAAACCAACGCGGAAGGGTATACTACGTCACTTATCCGGGATCAAAATCAGCGGGTAAAAGAAGTGCAGGACGCCAGGGGAATGATTATCTCATCCTCGTCGGCGGTACTCTCCAGACAACGGAATTTTGGGATGTTTTCAAGCAATAAGCCTAACGCTACTTTTAGTGCTACCTATCCATCATTTAATGCAATCAGGAATAGTGGTGGAGAGTACGGGGATATAGATAATCCCACATACTGGGATATCTCTGGTGGAGGTAATATAACACGATCAATAGGAACGGTATATTCCGGTCTTGGAGCCCTGAAGTATCAACAAAGTACGGGAGGAGAACTGGTTCATACCCTTGCTGATAACACGTTTTTATGGCAGGGCAAAAACTACGTTGTGCGCTTTTGGATTAAAACCAATGGCTTTGTTCCCTCAGCTCCTACCATTACGGTTAAACTGTCAAAAAGTGGTTCATCGGTTACAGCTGAGGCTTCCCAGTTGTTAACCAGCGAAAGATGGACATTATTTGAAGCAGAACTGAACACAAATGGTGGGCAGTTTTATAGTTGGAACAATCGTGGTATGGAATCCAAACTGGTCATCAGCTCCAATATCTCAATGAGCTATCTCGTAGACGAGGTGTACCTGGGTAAGATGGCATACAGTGGAGAGTCGGCTCCCTCCTGGATGGTGCGTTATTCCAATGCATTAGGACAGCCTCTACAGTCTCAAACCTGGAATGGAACGGATTATACGATTTCTCATACGGAATATGATGTGAAGGGTCGTACATGGAAAACCTGGCATCCTTATACCCAGGATACTAAGGGAGCGTATGATACCAGTCCTCCGAGTACTATTGTATACGCACAACAGGAGTATTACCCGGATCCTCTCAGCCGACTTCAGTATCAATACCCTGATGGATCCAATCCTACGGAAAGGACGGAATACACGTACGGCTCAGGCCAGATTCATGGGGTCTCTTTCCCTTACTCGCAGGTTACGGATTTGGGTGGCGTCATCTCCCGAACCTATGTTGATTACCAGAGGCAAGGCATTCGGTCTGAAACAGCCATGAGCACCAGCGAGCATAGCATAACCGAAAGCTGGTATGATCCGGTCGCCCGTACTGGTGAATCCCGCCCGCCTCACTATTTCGACCCGCCTTCCGGAACGGCTTCTGATTGGGCGACGATCTCTACAAGTAATTTCATGGGCACACAGGTCACCACGATCACCCCTGACGCGGGCACTGTGGTTGTGAAAAATAACGAACAGGAGCGCCTGCGGTTCAGCCAAACAGCTGGCCAGGCGGCAAACGGTACCGTCAGCTTTACCCGGTACGATGCACTGGGCAGGCCTACACATACCGGGGAAGCTCAGGCTTCATTCAGTGGGCTTGATGCCGGGCAAATCCATGCCTTCGAGAACGATAATCATCATTATATCCAGGTGAGCGCCTACGATGAAAAACCATCTGCCGGAACTTTCCCTTGGTCCCTGTTCAGCAGCCAGATGGCGGACATCGATCTTCAGAATACCCTAAGTGTCCCGGTTGCACAGGCCCATAAAGGTAACGGAGTATCCGGTACCCGGATTACTCTTGGAAGTGAAACCATAACCACAGATCTGGGAGCAACCAGTGTTCCGGGTCAAATTACGGTAGATGGAATGTATACGATCGAGCCGGGCGGAAGCAAAGAACTGACTTCCGGAGACCGGGTAATACTTAAGTCTGGTTTCCGTGCCAATGACGGCAGTCACTTCAAAGCCCGCGCCGATCAGGGACTATATTCCGGCGTAAATAATGACAAAGAATGGCAGGCGGTTTTTTATAGCTATGATTTCCAGGGCCGTCTGGCTAAAAAGTGGACACTGATTCAGGACAAGCCTGAACTGCGTTCGGAGCAATCCTACATCTATAACGATGCCGGGCAGGTAATCCGACAGCATACGAAGATTGGTACCAGTCAGAATTTGTACCACTTTTACACCTATAATGCATTGGGCAGGATTGAACAGGTGTTTGTGAACACAACATCGTCAAGACCGACCAGCCCGGTGGCTAATTATGCCTATAATGCCGAAGGGAAGCTGGTACAAAGGCACATAGAAGGAGTAGATAAAGCTACGGTGTCCTATATCTATGATGATCAAGGGAGACTGGATAGTATGTATACGACCTCTGACCGTTTTGAGCAGGCCTTTTCCTATAATCCAGATGGTACCATACTGAAAATAGATGCCGTTAATAACGCGTTTGCACAAAACGCCTATTCATATATCTATAGCTATGATGCATTAAACCGCATGACTCAGGCTAACTATTCTTCTCCTTTAGATCTGCCACCCCATCTTTCAAGAGATGTTAGAAATATCACCTACGATAAACATGGTAATATTCTTACTCTGGATCGGTATAGGGAATCATCTGCATTGACCGATGACCTTACCTATCATTACGAACCGGGTAAGAATCAGCTGGCCTCAGTTGCCGATGCTGTGGCAACAACTACCGGATTGGATTGGGATGCCGAAGATGAAACGTTCAGCTATGATAAAGACGGTAACCTGGTTTCTTCCGATAAAACCGGGGGTGGTGGATTGGAAAAAATCACGTATGGGGCATCCAATCGTCCTAACCGGATACAGACCGGTCAAGGCCTGGAAGCTGTGTATCGATATAATGCCGAAGGTTGGAGAACAAGTAGCCAGGTAACCGATATACAGAATGGTAAGGTATCAGAGTACAAGCACTACATTATGGATGGGGCTACTGTGTTGGCCGTTGCCGACGAGAACGGTGTGGTACAGCATTGGAATCTGTATGGAAATGGATTGATCGGCAGGCAAAAAGCCGATGGGGAACGAAGATTCTATGTAAATGATCACCTCGGTTCAGTGCGACAGGTTATAGATGACTATAATACGGTTAAGGAAGGGTATGATTACTATCCCTTTGGACTTCTGTTAAGCGCATCTTTTGATGAAGCCACCAAAGAAGGGTTTACCGGTAAAGAACGAGATGATGAAACCGGGTTACACTATTTTGGAGCGCGTTATTACAATGCGGCTTTAGGAAGATGGAGTGTAATAGACCCCAAAGCGCATCATTTTCCAGAATGGAGCCCTTATAATGCAATGCTTGATGATCCAATCAATAATATTGACCCTGACGGAGAATTTGTGCTGAATCTGATCAGTAAGATTGTAGCGGGTGATATTGATAATGTACACGATGTATTTAGAACGATATATACCGGATCAATTACGGATCCAATTAACATGACGAGAGCAGTGAATCCTATCAATTTGTATTCTACTCTAGTTGGTATCACATCAGGAGTTGGTAACGGAGTATTTAATGGAGATTGGGAAAAGCTAGGTAATACAGGAGAAATATTTTTAGGACAGTTTTACACCGATAATAATCGTTCTGTTTTAGGAGAAATTTGGCAAGGTGTTAGTAGAAGTACCTGGGAGTTGCCTCAGACCACCCTGGGATACAATTATTCACAATGGAGAAATACGACTGGTAATGTGGACAGGGTGGATCTTTTTGCAGGAGCAACGTTTGTTACTAAAGAGAACCAGAAGCGCACTAATGGAGTAAGTATAGGAAATTTCATCAATCTTAATATAGGGGATGAAATAGACGGGAGTTTTGAAGATAGGGTGATCAATGATCCCTTGTTCATGCATGAATATGGGCACACCTTCGATAGCCAGATTTTTGGGCCATTGTATTTACCTGTTGTGGGCTTGCCAAGCCTGATTAGTGCAGCAACTTCTAGACAGGTGCCGGGTGAACCACCACTTGTGACAACTCACGACTTTAGGTGGTTTGAGATGAGTGCCAACCGCCATGCGGCGCGGTATTTCGGAAGGCATTATAGCGTTGATTGGAATACACCTATATGGAGAGGATGGACTTACGAAACATTTTATCCAAGGAGAAGAAGATAGTATTAGTTAACATCAAAAAGGAACCATGAGAACAACACTTATACTTTGTACGATTCTCATTTTAAAGAATTGTGAGCTTGCTATGGAACGAGATTTTCCC
>JBCBST010000086.1:0-14196 GCA_039819115.1 Bacteroidota bacterium | reverse complement strand
AAAAGGAAGAAAAAGAGCCACATTAAACCATCGCTTTCCGGTAAACTGATACTTTGAAACCACCCATGCTGTAGGTACACCCATGATCAGTACCAGAATACTAACCCCGCAAATGAGTAGTAGCGAATTAGAGACGTACTTCCAGAGTACCGTATTTGCAAGGTGTTCCCAAATATCACCAGCAGGGGTAAATACAGAGGTCAGCACAGAGAGAACCGGGATGGAAATGAGTAACGCCACACCTGCGCTTACTGCTGTCCATGTCCGGATTGATCGAGGATAGACTCGTTGAAGTCGTGTTCGGTATTTTTGTAATGACCCGCTTAACAGCATAGCTCCTAAACCAGGCGAATGCCAAATTCGTTATGTAAAGCCGATTTTGCTGCATTATACCCGCACATACCGTGTACACCACCACCAGGAGGGGTAGAGGAAGAGCAGATATACCACGACTTACCCGGTATTTTGTATGGATTCCATGCGAACACCGGCCGGCCAATGAGTTGCTTAACGTATTGTGCCCCTCCATTGATATCTCCCCCGATATAATTCGCATTGTAGGATTGGAAATCAGCCGTGTTCATGCTGTGTTTAGTGCGAATAATGTCTTTAAATCCGGGTGCAAAACGCTCAATCTGATCCTCAATAACCGAAGACATATCCTTTGTGGATCCGTGAGGTACATGACAATAGGCCCAAAGTGTGTGTTTCCCTTCAGGAGCACGAGTATGATCAAACACGCTGGGTTGTGAGAGAAGCACGTACGGATTGTGTGGATGTTTACCATCCCAAACGGCTTGTTCTGATGCCGTGATCTCTTCCAGTGTTCCACCCAAATGCAGAGTACCTGCCTTTCGGGCTTCCTTGTTGGTCCACGGAATAGGTTCGTCCAGGGAATAATCAATTTTGAACGCTCCCGCACCATAGCTAAAGTTAAGCAGCTGTTTATGGTAGCCCGGAGATAGGTGTTTTCCGCAAAGCTGAACGATCTGAAGGGGAGTGACATCAAAAAGTACAACGGCTGACGTAATGTCGTCAACCGATTGCACTTCGGTTTGCGTATGGATAATGCCTCCCAGTGAGGTAAAGTAACCCGCTAGTGCGTCGGCTATGGATTGAGATCCTTGCCGTGCGATGGGCCAACCTACAGCATGTACAGAGGTTCCAAGAACAAGGCCGAATGAAGCCGTAAATGCTTGTTGTAAAGGCAGAATACTATGAGCCGCCTGACCTGCGAAGTAGGCTTTCAAAGCTTCGGTCTCAAACGTTTTGTTCGATAGGGAGAACGCACTTTGCATGGCCAGAAGACCAAACTTCATCATAAGTGTGATATGCCTTGGTGATCGCAATGTACCAAATACTTCTTTGGAGAAGTCTGGCCAACGTTCTACCCATGGGTTAAACAGTGCCTTGAATAGCCGGGCTTCCTTAGACGAAATGCGGGAGAGTGTTTCTTCTAAGGATTGAGAAGCCACAAACGCTTCTCCACCATCTAAAGGATGTACAACCGGATGTGTGGGGTGAACCCATTCTAATCCATATTCCTGGAGGGGGAGGGTGGAAAAAAAGGGAGAGCCTGCGGCGGTAGGATGCACCGCAGAGCAAACATCATGATGAAAACCCGGTTCTGTGAGCTCCAGGGTTCGTGTTCCACCGCCAATAGTAGACTTTGCCTCCAGAATCTGGACAGATAAACCCTGCTGGGCCAGTGCAATTCCCGCACTCAGCCCATTGGGCCCTGAGCCTACTATGGTGACATCATAAGGAGACGAGGCGGGCATTATGGTTTAAGTGCCGCCTTTTCTTTTGCCAGTTTTAGCGCTTCGTAGGCATTTACAATCCCACCCGATACCGATAAGTCGGAAAATGGTGCTGTTTCCACCGATCCTGGAACCAGAACACGATCATAATCTGGTTTGGTAGAAGATTCCATCAGTAAGCTTATAACCTCTGAAGGACTAAATTCGGGATAGTAGGTAAGGATGAGTGCTGCAACACCTGAAACCACCGGTGCAGCCATACTGGTACCGTTAAACGCTTCGTATTGGTTGTTGGGGATTGTAGACATGATATCCACTCCCGGAGCAAATAAATCCACATCAATGTTACCAAAATTGCTAAACGATGCCGATACCATGGTTCCGGTATACCAGGAAGAAGCACCCACCGTAATCCAGTTACTGGCAGTGCCTGATCCATCCGCATAATATTTATCGGGATAGCTGTTTTCTTCATCGATATCCAGTGCAGAATTCCCGGCACTGCATACAAGCAATACCCCTTTTTTTTCTGCAAACTTTACGGCTTCGTCTACATAGGCTTTATTGGGAGAATAGCCTTTACCAAAACTCATGTTAATGATATCTGCTCCGTTTTCTACCGCATAACGAATGGCATTGGCCACATCTTTGTCTCGCTCATCTCCATCCGGAACGGCACGCAAAGCCATGATTTCCACCTCAGAAGCTACTCCATCAATACCCAGCCCATTATCCCGGACAGCACCTACAATTCCTGCAACGTGAGTACCATGATCATTATGAACTCCCACTACATCATTGTTGCCATAGGCTCGGCTGCTAAGGTCGTATGGATCGTCTCCCACAATGGATCGAGGTTCAAATTCAAGATTATATCCGTATTGTTTTCGGCCTTTCATGTCGGCTAATTCGAACTCAAGGATTTCGTCGGTTAAACCTTGTTCTCTAAAATAGGTGAGGATCTGCTTAGCTTGTTTAGCGCGATCATCATCGTTCGGGTTTGCTTCAAGCATGGCGTCGGTTACAGCATCAACCGAGGAAGCACCGACCGTTTGAAGGGCAAAACCTATTGCTTGTTCTACATTTACTGCCTGATTGAACAGTTCTTCCGCACGTTTTGCACTACGCTCATATTCTTCTTCCACTTTTTTGAAAAGCTCAAACTCTTTTGCTTGTTCTTCCGGTACCTGGTCTTGTGTCAGCCCTGCATAATCAGGACTCAGTCTTTTATACAGCCTGGTAACTTCATAAGTGTCTTTGTCGACATGTCTTCCGTCTGCGCCACCGATGAAATTCCATCCGTGTATATCATCCACATAACCATTGTTATCGTCATCGATTCCATTTCCGGGAATTTCATCCTCATTAATCCAGATCACGCTTTTCAGATCTTCATGCTCGATATCGATTCCGGAATCAATGATAGCCACTTTAACTTTTTTCCGTGGCGTAAGCTTTTGAATAAACTCATCGTAGGCTTGCTCGGTGTTTACACCAAACGAACTGGAGTTTTGTATGGATTGATGATGCCAGCTGGAATCTGCTTCAAAAACAACGGCCTCATCCGATAGATTAAATCCGGTAATCGGTTTCAACTCAGCATTAGTAGATGGACTGAAATAAATAATGGCCGTATCCATGATACCAGGGTACCATACCTTGTAGGCGACCAATGTATCTGAAGCCATTGGTAATCCGTTATCCAGCTCGGATTCAGAGTCAGTCCCGAGCAGGTCAAACCAGACCGGTTCACCATTCGGACCCGTTAGTCTGTTTAGATACTCTACCTGGTTTTCGGAACCGGTATCATTGTTGATGCCCCCGGTCTCTACAGGATTGAGTTTGTTATACCCATATTCTCCGGTTTTGATGTCAGAGGGGGAGGTGGAAATTGCTTCTTTTGTTCCACTGCAAGCGGATAACAGTACAAGGATGGGAATTAGCCCAAGAAGATGTTTCATAGTCTTTATTTTTATCGAACGAAAATACATGTAAGGATACCACTTATCAGGGTGGTATGTGCTTCTGAGGTATAACAAACGAAAGGCTTAAAAATTTTTTTCAACTCGTTATTTGAATAAGGTTAATTAGTTTACTATCATGTTTTCATGAAATTACCGTTAGCCATAGAATTTGGAAAAGCACTAAGTCAGTTTTACTGGAGCTTTCAAAACCATATGAATCGTCTGCTCCAGCAATATGACTTAACCGTTGAACATGCCCGGATACTTATGATCATCAGTATGAATGAAGGGTGCAGTCAACAGTTCATCGCCGATCAAACTAAGAAAACGAAACCAGCAATTACCACACTTTTGGATAATATGACGTCCAGAAACCTAATTGTCAGGGTTCCCGATCAGAACGATAGGAGGGTGAACATGCTCTACCTAACCGAGCTGGGTAAGAATTTACAGGTAACCATCCAGGACGTAATCAATGCAGAAGTTCGAACGCTGTTACATGGAATTTCAGACGACGATCTCACTGAAATGGTACAGCGGTTTAATGATTTGACGCAGCGCCTTCTGGAAAAAGTTTAAAAATTTTATTCTAAAAGTTAATTATCTAACTATATACTAATGCACTATTCATTAACTAATTATTACACATTGTTTGGTCTGTTAACAGGTTCCATGCTTTTATTGTCCTGCGGTACAGATAGCCCTCAAACCAGAGGGGTAGAGCCCGTCTCTGAAGAAGCACGCATTTCAGCAACCAAATCCTACGCGGTACACGTTGTTTACCCTTCCACCGTACATACTCCATTAACCTACACTGGAAGAGTATTGCCAAGGAATGCCGTAGACCTTAAACCCAAAATAAGTGGCGAGCTGGTTGTTTCCGGGTTTCATTTACGAGAAGGAAATACCATACAAAAAGGGCAAATGCTAGCCCAAATTGATGATGCACAGTTTAGCTATAACTTAAAGGCACAAAAAAGTACGTTTATTGCTACGCTATCTGCTGTAATGGGCGATATCTCTACGGATTACCCCGATGAGTATGCTGCATGGAATGCCTATCTGGCACTCCTTAAACCCACGGGTTCCTTCCCTGATCTGCCGGAGATGAGTCATCCCAGCTTCAGGCTGTTTATGACCAGTCGCCGCGTAATGGATCAATTCTATGCCATAAAAGCACAAGAGGCGGCACATGCTGATTTTGAAATACGAGCTCCTTTTGATGGATATGTAACCCACTCTACGGTCGAGGTAGGTACGGTGGTTAATCCTCAGCAGGTCATTGCATCGGTAGTAAATCGGGGACGAACAGAAATCTCAATCGCTGTTACTTACGCTGATCTTGAGTTTGTGAAGAACGGTGTGGATGTACAGATTTTAGGAACTCAGGGCCAGATACTAGGTACAGGTGTCGTGGTAAGAGTTGGAAATACCATTAATGAAAGAACTCAATCCATTCCTGTTTTTGTAGAAACGGATATCCAGGATTTGCGACCCGGTATGTATGTTTCGGTTATTGCTCGGGGCAATGAGATCAGGGAAGTAGTCGAAATAGAAACAGCATGGCTTACCCGTACAAATCAGGTATATACCATTCAGGAAGGCAAAGCTAAACTGGTGCGGGTAGTTCCTGAACGTTTTGTAAATGACCGGGTACTGGTTTCAGGGCTAAAAGCAGGAGATATCATTATAGCCGAGAACGTTACTGAGCCGATTCATGGAACCATAGTAGCGACATTGAATAGCGAGGCTGAGCTATGAAAGGGATCATAACGTTTTTTATTAAATATCCCATCATGGTCAATCTGGGGGTGATATTGATCGTGTTTTTGGGTTTGACAAGTCTTAATCAGAGTCGTACTACCTTACTCCCTCAGCAACCAGTCAGCTTTATTGATATCAGCGTGCTGTACCGTGGTGCATCTCCCCAGGAAGTGGAAGAGGGCATAACCCTTAAGATTGAAGATAATCTGGAAGGTATTACCGGCATTGAGCGCGTCACATCCACTTCTGCAGAAAACCTGGCGACGATTGCTATTGAGCTGATAGAAGATGCCGATGCCAACATCGTTATTCAGGATATAAACAATGCCGTTGATAAGATAACCACTTTCCCTCAGGGAATCGACGAACCGGTTGTGCTGAAGCGTGATGTCCTCAACGCCACCATAAATTTTGCCATTGTGGGCGATGTTCCGCTTCAGATTCTGAAGGATTATGCCCAAAAAATGGAAGCTGAGCTGTTGAAAAAGCCCGGAATATCGCAGGTATTCCTTAAAGGTTTTCCGGATGAAGAGATTGAAGTCCGGGTAAGTGAATTAAAATTGAGAGAATACAATCTCACGTTTAGTGAAGTGGCCGATGCCATACAAAATGCAAACCTGGAATCATCGGGCGGTGAGTTGGTTACAGACACCAAACGTATGTTAATTCGTGCCGATGAGAAAAATTACTATGCCAGAGATTTAAATAGCATCACGGTTAAGGCTGACCCATTTGGCGATGAGGTCAAATTGGGCGATATAGCCACTCTTGTTGACCGTTTTGAGGATGAACCGGTCCGGCATTATGTTGATGGTAAGCAGGCCGTTGTTATAGAGGTATTCAGTCTGAACGAAGAGGATATTCTTGGTAATGCAGAAACCATCAATCAGACAATTGATACCTTCAACACCGAGCACGAAGGGGTAGAGGCTATTATCATCGAAGACTCTACCATCAACCTGAACAAACGCATTCAAACCTTAAGCAGCAACGGGATCGTAGGTGCTATTCTGGTATTATTTGTGCTTGCTCTGTTCCTGGACAAACGACTCGCGTTCTGGGTCGCTCTCAAAATCCCGGTAGCCTTACTTGGCATGCTGATCCTGTCCAATTTTTATGATCTGACGATTAACCTGGTTTCCATGTTCGGAGGCATTATCGTTTTGGGTATTCTGGTAGATGATGGCGTTGTTATCTCCGAAAACATCTTTCAGCATTATAAGGAACGGGGTAAAAACGGCGTAAAGGCCGCATTGGATGGAACTCTGGAAGTAGTTCAGCCTGTATTTTCCTCCCTAACAACGACGGCCGTGGCTTTTTGTCTGTTCTTCTTCATCGATGGCACGATCGGTGATTTTTTCTCAGATGTGGCTTTTGTCGTTGTTGCTACGTTAATCGTTGCTATGCTGGATAGTTTCTTTCTAATCCCTTCCCGTATTGCCCATTCCAAAGCATTGCAGCGTATAAATACGCAAACACGATTCGAAAAAGCATTTAATGATAGCCTGGTGTGGGTTCGTGAGCGTATATATCGTCCGCTGGTAGAATTTACGGTTCACCGGTTCAGCGCAGGAAGCATTTCCTTAGGTGTTGTACTGCTCATGCTGGTTATATCCCTGATTAGTAAAGGGATTGTTGGAGTAACTTTTTTCCCTAACATCGAACAAGATGTAATTGTTGCCAATCTGGAGCTTGTACCAGGAACGCACGAACGCATAACGGAAAATAAACTACAGGAGATAGAGGCTGCTGCTGATAGGGTTAATGCCCGATTCTATGAACAAAACGGGGAGCGTAATATCATAAAAACGATAGAGCGCATTATTGGGCCAAAATCGCACGAAGGCTCTATACGTATGACATTGATTCCTGGCGAAGAACGTGAAATCCTTTCATTTGAAGTGGCCAATGCTGTTAATAGTGAGGTAGGAGAGATTCAGGCAGCCGAAAACTTCTCGGTAGGTTATCCAACTTTTATCTTTGGTAAACCGATTTCGATCGCTTTGGTTGGTGAAGATTTAGCGGATCTCAGAGCAGCTAAAAATGAACTTCGCCAGGTACTCATCGAAGATCCGCGTGTAAAAGATATTGTTGATACAGACCGTCAGGGAATAACCGAGATCGGTATAAAATTGAAACCGCAGGCAGAACTGTTAGGTCTTAGCCTGGGATTTGTGATGGAACAGGTCCGGGCAGGATTCTTTGGGATACAGGCACAAAGTCTGCAGCGGGGCGATGAAGAAGTGATTGTTTGGGTAAGATACGATGATGATAGCCGGTCATCGGTTTTTGATCTGTCGGATATGCGTATTCAAACCCAGAAAGGTGAGTCTTTTCCTCTGAGAGAACTTGCCGACCTTGAATTCACAAGCGGTGTTTTGGCCATTAATCACCAGGATAAAGTGCGTGAAATACGCGTTGAAGCCGATATTTCGGATTTGGATATACCCGTACCTACGATATTGGCAGAATTAGAGGAAGGAGTTATACCCACAATTCTTGCACGGTATCCGGGAGTGGAATACACCCTGGAAGGGCAAAGTCGTGAATCGGGAAAAGCGCAGGCCTCGGCCCGAAAAGCATTACCCATATTTCTGATCACCATGCTATCGCTGATCATCATTAACTTCAAATCCTTCGGTCAGGCTGGTATTGTGGTTTCCATATTACCCTTTGCGCTGATCGGGGTGGTTATCGGGCATGTGGTACACGGCATACCCCTTAGCATTTTCTCCGGTATTGGTATGATTGCATTAATCGGTGTGTTAATAAATAACTCGCTGGTGTTTATGGATACCTTTAATGAACGCTTAAAGGAGGGGTTAAAGGTAGATGAGGCCATTATTGATGCCGCTAAATCCAGATTCAGGGCTATTATACTCACTACCATTACTACCGTAGCGGGACTCGGACCGTTGATTGGGAGTGGCAGCCTGGGTGCCCAGTTTCTTAAGCCACCAGCTATTACCATCGCTTATGGATTAGCCTTCGGCACGTTAATAACACTGATCATTTTACCATCTATGCTTCATTTGAATAGTAAAATCAAAGTATGGATGAACCGGTTTGTGTTTCGAAACCTGATTTCAGCCGAAGAGCTGGAGCCTGCTGTTAAACTTGAACGTCAATCCATGGGGGTGTAATCATGAAACGACTACTTCGGTTTATTTTGCTTGTACTCATCCTTCTTGCGTATGACACCCTCAACGCCCAGCAAAGCCTGACACTGGAAGATGCCATTGCGATCGCTCTCCAGAACAATCATAACATTAAAATCGAACGTTTAAATGTAGAGCAAAGTACGAACCTGGCTACTGCGGGTAATGCCGGTTTATTACCCACCTTGGGAGTAAGTACCGGGTTTACCTACAACAGTAACGACCTGTATTTGGAGATCGCAACATTTGGCGAACAAGGTATTTCCGGGAGCCAGGCCGTTTCGGGAAATGGGGTGGTAACCACTCAGCGACAAGCTGGTGCCACTCTTTCTTATACCTTGTTCGGTGGGTTCAGGGGAGTTAACAACTTTCGTATTCTTAAAATCCAAAAGAACCTTACCGAGGTACAACTTCAACAGGTAATGGAACAAACCATTGCTTCCACAGCCTCCATATTCTACGAAATTGCTCGGCTACAAGAGCAGTTGGAAACCTCGAAAACAGCACTTGCTATATCCAAAGAACGGCTACAACGTCTGGAAAACTCAAAAACGTTTGGTGCTGCTACCACTACACAGATTCTACAGGCACAGGTAGATGTGAGTTCAGATAGTTCTACGATCAATCAATTGGCATTAGCTCTTACCATTTACAAAGCAGAGCTAAATGAATTCCTGGGAAGAAAGGCAGATTATCCCCTTCAGTTAACGGATGTTTCCACCACTCTCCCTGAACTGGAGACGAAAGAGGTGCTGAAAGACCGGCTCTTGGTTCGTAATACAACATTACAACAAACGGGCCTTGCGATAGAACTTGCTAAAAAAGAAACCCGGATATCTCAAAGCAGTTTTCTACCCAACATCAGTCTTGATCTGGGTTTCCAGGACTACAGAGAAGAAAATGACCTTGGTCAGATTCTGGTATTGGAAACCACAGGCTTTAACGCTGGAATAACCATTCGTCGCGATCTGTTTACAGGTGGACAAAACCGAACACGAATACAGAATAATAAGATTCGCGAAAAACAGTCGCTGTATCAGCACCAAGTTACAGAGCTGACGGTACAGCGTCAGTTTGAAACAGCCTACCTGACGTACCAGAATAGTCTGAGTGATTTAGATTTCGAAAAGAACAATCTCAAACTGTTCCAACAGAACCTGGAAAAATCCAGGCTGGATTACACCAATGGAATCATAACAGGTACTGATTTCAGAACGGCACAGCTTAACCTGGTACGGGCTCAAAACAGGGTGGTAAACTTAGAATACGACGCCAAACAATCACTTATCCAAATTCAGCAACTCACCGGAGAGCTTATTTCAAAAAACTGAGCATAGGTTAGTTAGGAAAAGTAAAACCTCCCTAGAGCAACAAATAAGAGCATGCAGGTTTCGTTGAACTGGCACCTGCATCTTCCTTCATCAACAAACCATCGTTATGGGGACAATCCGCTGGTTTTCAAACAAATATGCCGAGCTATTTGCCTTAATCGTATTCTATGTGTTTGGCGCAAATCTGTTTCTGATCCTTAAAGTAGCAGGAGTGGAGCAGTTTAGTATTCCTGTTTTGCACGGCGAGATCAGCATATACAATTCCCTGGGTAACACTTTTCTGGCTGGGTTAACCATTGGTGTTTCGGTGTGGCATATGGAAAAACGGATCATTACAACCCTTGAACAGCATATGACCTACTGGCAAGTATCGCTTATTCGGTGTTTACTTCTCACGGTTATCATTATCGGAACGGGAGCATTTGTTCATTTCACGATGTCGGCTTCCCTGACCGGATCGATTCAGTCTGGACTTGAACAGACCTCCATGTTTCTGAACTCAGGTATTTTTAAATCCCTCTTTGTGTATTTCTTTCTGTTCAGTTATATGATTCATTTTTCCCGTCAGGTGAGTCAACGGATGGGGCATAATGTAATCATCAATTATTTGTTAGGACGTTACAAAGAACCCATTGAAGAAGATCGGACCTTCATGTTCCTGGATTTAAACGAATCCACCCGAATTGCCGAATCGTTGGGCCATATACAATACAGTGCGTTTTTGAATGATTTCTTCAATGAATTTACCACCATGCTTTCGGAATACCCGGTAGAGTTATATCAATTTGTCGGAGACGAGATTGTAGTTACCTGGAGAGTTAAAAGAAATCAACAACCTATTGGTCTGCAGTTATTTGAAGCGTTCAGCAAACGAATTGATGATAAACGTGAGGATTATCTAGAAACATACGGTGAAGTGCCAAAGTTTAAAGCAGCCTTACACACGGGTAGCTCTATCCAGCGGGAAGTGGGAACACTTAGAAAAGAAATCGTATACCATGGAGATGTACTAAACACATGCTCACGACTATTAGGACAATGCAAGAAATACAAAAAACGACTACTCGTATCGGGAGAATACCTGGAAACAGTAAATCATCAAAGCTATGGCTTTGAGTGGCTTGGAGAAATGGTACTTCGGGGGAAAACAGAACCAACATCCATTTACACTATCAAAACCAATGAGGATTAGATCGCATGATTTCGCCAACACCAATTACGCTTTCATTCGTAGATTTTGGATTTCATTTGTTCAAGTTACAGGCACTATTAGAACAGTATGTGCGGCATATTGTTGACCAATTTGGATTGACGATAACCGACACGAAAGTGTTAATGATTTTAGGATACTCACCCGGCGTTCATTTTTCGTACCTGGAAAAAGAAGTCCCTGCTACCGATGTCGATATAGCTCAAACACTCGTGAAGCTCAGAAAGATCGGGGTTATTCGAAAAGAAAAGAAGGGCCATACCCGCTTTCCAACCTATTACTTAACGGAATCAGGATCGGAACTGAATACACTGATCATGGAGCAATTGAACGCTGAGGTTGAAACGATGCTGGACAAAGCAGAACCCGGACAGCTTCTTACTACCACACAATTAGTGAACCGTTTACATGCACGGCTTCAGGAAGAAGAATACTAGACTAGCCGGGCTTTGAAGATGAACTGCGGGATGCCAGCAACATATCAAGTGCGAATACACAACTGATGATTCCTCCAATACAAACCAAACTGAGTACAGGCTGCCAGATGATGAAGCCACCGAATGTTCCCAACACGGCACCCAGGTACTGTATGTATTGCAATTGATCATTGCTAGCATTCTTAATTAGTTTTTCCAGTCGACGTTCGTCGTAAGCCCGGAGATTATCCTCGACTAAAGCATGGACATCCAGTTGATTGATCAGTTTATACAATACATTGGTAACCAGATCTTCAATTGCGGTGCTGTTTTGTTCAATACGTTCGGGAAGTAAATCCAGAAACTCGTCTACCTTGTCCAGTCCTTTTTCAAGTCCTGAAGGTAGCTTGGTAAGGGCATCTTCCACCAAGTCCTGCATTTCCTGGCCTTTCAGAAAGCTGTACGCCTTTAGGGCTACCTTTTCGAACGAATTTTCGGCAATATGTTCATCGATTTGTCCAATTACCGTTTTTGCTATCGATGCCCGCACATCAGGTTCGGCAATCATTTCATCCACGTACTCTACGGCCAGAATTTTTAATTCAGAACGAAAATCGGGGCTGTCAATGATGTTACGAACGTACTGAGTAGCTTTTTCGCGATAGAGAGTGATAGCCTGAGATTCCTGGATTTTTTGCTTAATAATCTCCGGATTGATTAAGTCTTCCGATACAGCTCGCGCTAATCGAAAAGCAATTCGGTCTTTCTGAGCAGGGATTAATCCTTGCCCCAGAATGGGTCTCCGGAATGTGGGCCTGAACAACATGGTAATGGCCAGCCAATTGGTGAGGAATCCGATTAGACCACTGATGCTTAATATTCGTAGCAGTCCTTCAAATGCGACATCCACACCGAATATTTGTCCCGTTAACCCATTAAAATCCCAGAAAAAGGAGAGAATAAACACTCCGATAAGCAATAGTGGAAAAATGAACAGAAGATTAAGCAGTATCCGGAATCTGCTATTGATTTTAGGGGGCGCCGTCTTTTCAGAAGGGGATGGAATCAGTGATTCCTGTCGTTCAACCTGGAGGGTTACCAGGTTCCATACCTGCTGGACGAATCGTTTGCTGCGGTCAGCAACAATGTCTTTGTTTGTTTCTAGCTCACTCATAGTGCCAACCTACGGATTTTAACGAAGAAGGTTAAAAGTCTCTGATCGTGTTAAGGAACGATTGTTTCAATCAGGAAGATCTTCCGTTAGTGATTTATGATGTCGATCAATGCATCCCGTGTTTTGTTCAACTCACCAATCTCTTGTTCAATAACCTGAAGCTTACTTTTAAAGATGTTGCTTTTGTCTACGCATTGGTTTGGGTTTGCGTCTTTAGCATCAAATACTTCTTTAATCTCTTTCAGTTTAAAGGAGAACCGCTGCATATATTTTATACAACGTATTCGCTTAACATTAGCTTCTCCATAGTCTTTGTACGTGTTCCATTCAAAGGGTCTGCTAATTTCGTTTAGCATTCCAAGACGTTCATAAAGTCGAATAGTATCTCTTGATACACTCGTTCGTCTCGATAGTTCACCTATTTTCATTTTTTCGTTTAATTAAACTTGACTATAGACTATAGACTACGGTTTATATTTGAGGGAAACATAAACCCAAAACAGAAAAATTGGAAGATGAAACCACTCGGGATACCTCTGTGACATGAGATTCGAAAAAAAATGGATTAATCTGAAAAGTAAGGGAATGATTTAGACAAATTAGTTGTCGCGACAACTGTTAACAACTAAACTATTCTTTGAACACAGAAGAACTACCTGACCTATTCCCCAATCCAAAAGAGAAAATGGGGTATTTATTGTGGCAATTGACCATGCTTTGGACCCGGAAGGTGAACCAGAACCTGCAACAATTGGAGCTCACACATACTCAGCTTATTGTGCTTGTTTGTACACAGTGGCTCAACACAATGAAGCACCAGGTCATTCAGAAAGATTTGGTTGATGCCATTAAACTTGACCGCATGCTTATCTCAAAACTGGTATCAAAAATGGTAGATACCGGGTACATGGACAAAAAACGTTCAGAAAAAGACTCACGGGTAACCGTACTCTCATTAACGCCAAAAGGAGCTGGTTTGCTAGCTAAAGCGTTCCCCGTTATGCGACAGACCGAACAAGAGTTCTTTGGACTCATGGAAGATCGTCAGCAATACGTAATAGAAGAACTGAAACATCTCCTCGATTTGGTAGACCCCGAACATATTGTTTAACAAAAGCTCACTCATTCACTCATGAACATCAGAAAAATAAGTATCGTACTCGGCCTCATTATTTTGGCCGGTTCATTTTTCCTGTTTCGGTTCTTAGCTGCCGGACCAGATGAAGAATCTCAAATTGCACAGGCATCCGGAACATCGGTTGGTGTGGTGGTTTTAGAAGCTGCGCCCAAGCGCATAGCTGCTCAAATTGTATTTACCGGGACTGTAATCCCAGAAGATGAATTAGAGTTATTTGCAGAAGTAACCGGAAATCTGAAATTTACTCCTGGTTTTAGAAGCTGCGCCCAAGCGCATAGCTG
>JBCBST010000085.1:0-14320 GCA_039819115.1 Bacteroidota bacterium | reverse complement strand
GAGAAATGCGGTTTTCCTGTGCTGATGTGGAGTCATCCACAACAGAAGGTGAAGCAGCTAACAGAATAGGGGCAGAAGAGGGTTTGAGCGGGATGTCACAGGATGTAAATTTCAAAATGTTCCGAAAAGACGCTCAAAAACGTGATAATAATTGTAAAAAAAGCGCTTCTCATCCTTGTATTTTCAGATAGAAATGAAAATTAAGAAGCTCTAACCTACTGCACGACAGGGCATTAAAGAAATGTAAAATCGAAAAACGGGTGTTGACAATTAAAATAAAAGCAGGAACGAGAGGTTTTAACCGCCAGTTTTTTGAGCAGTCTATAACGACAAATAACTAAACTATATCATTATGACTCTTTATACGCTCTTTGCTTCTACAATCGAGACTGGAGACGTAGTTGGGTTCACGTTCTTTATTGGAAGTATGGCTATGCTGGCTTCCACCGTGTTTTTCTTTGCAGAACGTCGATCTGTTAGTGAGAAGTGGAGGTTATCGCTTACGGTATCCGGTCTTATTACCGGTATCGCTGCAGTCCACTACTATTACATGCGCGACTACTATCTAACCGTTGGATCCAGTCCAACCGAGTTTCGTTACATTGACTGGGTACTTACCGTGCCGTTAATGTGTGTTGAGTTTTACCTGTTAACCCGTCCTTACGGTGCTAAAGGCAGCACGCTGTTTGCACTTATTGCTGCTTCTGTAGGTATGCTTGTTACCGGGTACATCGGTGAAGCCATCCAACCTGAAAGCACAATCCTTTGGGGGGTAATTTCCACGATATTCTACTTATACATTGTGTATGAAGTATTTGCTGGTAACGTAGCAAAGCTGGCTAAAGGGTCGGATAACCCAGCACTGAATCAGGCGATGTTCCTGCTCAAGATTTTTATCACCTTAGGCTGGTCGGTATACCCTATCGGATACATGACCATGGAAGGCAACCTTCTTGAAGGCCTGGGTAATATTGATGTGATCTACAATATTGCAGATGCCATCAACAAAATCGGGTTTGGTCTTGTTATTTACTACGTGGCGGTATCGTCGTCTAGTAACGACTAAGGAAGTAAATCAGCATTCCTTTAAAAGGTGTCTTTCTCTGAGAGACACCTTTTTTTATGACTTATAGGTTGAGTAAAGCTTCTCAACCACCATTAAATGGGGAAGTGTGAGTACACTGATCACCACAAATAAGAGAGCAACGAGTAGTTCTTCCTGCCCAAAGGCATTAAGCAGGTTGTAAATGAACAAGAGACCCAGATAGGATAGCAGGCTGAAGTTAAATGAGTATTTATAAAACCAGCTAAAAGAAACCGTCTTTCCTTCAGATCGGAGATAACCAAGCATCACCAATACGTGATTGTAGGAATGCCATAGCCCGAAATAGATGCCAAAGGCCCATACCGGATCCGCATAAAGGAATAACACAGGGACCATAACCGCATCCAACGCGTAGATAAGCTTCGCGGATACCGGAGAACGATCCATCAGGCTTAACAGAAGAAATACCGCCGGATACCATCCTGCAATACCCCAGCGTATGATATCCGTATTGGTACGTTCCTGGAGCCAGGTTTCAACAGAAAACGCTGTTACGGCCTCAATTACAGACGAAGCATAGGTAAGATCCCCAAATACAATAAGTCCAACCACGGTAAGTCCCCGGCTGAAGTGAATGAGATGTTTTTTCCAGCCTGTCCAGGTAAAGCGTTCGGCATCAGCCTGACCAAAATGATACCAGGTTATCGCCAGAAAAAAGGCAAAGCTGAACAGGGGAAAGAACACCCAGACCAAAGCGTAGGCGGCTATTGCCGTTAAATACCAGCCGTAGAACTTCAGGTTCAGGGTAAAGGGATTCCATCCCTCCAGGTTTCCGTCAATAATGTGATCCAATGCCCCGTGAGGCATTCCTATTAACAGGATGACCAAGGCTAAAAAGTAATATCGGGCCGAGAATACCCACTCCGGAAACAGGAGATTGATGGCAAGAGCAAATGCGCCAATCGCGCATTGTATAAGAATTTTGTTGGGATGCTTCATGTAGAATGTGCTATGTTCAGCCAACTTAAGAGCTCAACGCTTAGTTCCTTATATGCTTTCTGTTCATTCTGTTACAAAGAGTTATGGCTCCCAGCTAGTGCTGGACAATATCTCTTTTGATATTGAAACGGGAACGTCTTTAGCCATTATTGGACCAAGCGGGTGCGGGAAATCCACCTTACTTCGGGTCCTCATGGGGTTAATCGCACCAGATTCAGGGACTGTATCCATCGAAGGACAGAAACTGCAAGCGGAGTACCTGCTGGAAATGCGAACCCGTATCGGGTATGTGATACAACGCGGTGGTCTGTTCCCTCATCTTACAGCAAGAGCAAATGTTACCCTTATGGCCCGGTATCTGGATTGGGATAAAGAACGGGTTAGTCGTCGGGTTGAGGACCTGGCCAGCCTGGTAAAAATCAGGTCTGCCGAACTGGATCGCTACCCATCAGAGTTATCCGGAGGACAGGTACAGCGTATAGGATTGATGAGAGCGTTGATGCTTGATCCCGCACTGATCCTGCTGGATGAACCCCTGGGATCTATTGATCCGTTGGTGCGATATGAACTCCAGAACCAGTTAAAGGATATTTTCTCCACTCTGAAAAAAACCGTGGCTTTGGTCACGCACGACTTAAATGAAGCGGCTTTTCTTGGGGACGAGATCCTGCTGATGAATGAAGGTCGGATTATACAAAAGGGAAGGATCGATGTGCTGAAAGAGCAACCAGCCGATGCGTTTGTATCGTCCTTCATCGAAGCGCACCGGGGAGTGTTATGAAGCACCTCGTTCTGCTCCTGCTCGGCTATAGTTTCGTTTGTTCTACTGCGGTGCACGGTCAGGAAGAACCGGTGCGGGTGGGATCAAAGACGTTCACGGAATCTGTGATTTTAGGAGAAATGGCTGCTCAACTGCTCACATCCGCCGGGATACCAACAGAACATGTAAAACAACTGGGAGGATCGCGCATTTTGTTTAATGCGCTTCTGAGTGGAGATCTGGGGGTTTACCCGGAGTATACCGGCACGCTTATTGGTGAGTTACTGGCGGATTCGTCTATTGCCGGTTTTGAACAATTGGAAGCTACGTTAAACAAGATGGGAATCGGCATTACTCAACCCTTGGGATTTAACAACACGTACGCACTTGGAATGAATAAAGCGGAAGCAGAACAGTTGAGTATGATATCTGTTTCTGATATCCGAAAACATCCCGGATTAAAATTGGGATTCAGTAACGAATTTCTGGACCGGCAGGATGGGTGGAAAGGACTTCAACATCGGTACCAGATACAGGAGGCAGACGTTACCGGGCTGGATCACGACCTGGCCTATCGGGCATTAGAAGCAGGGGATATACAGGTTATCGATTTATACTCCACCGATGCGGAAATTGAATACTACCAGCTAACTGTTTTGGATGATGATCTGGGCTTTTTTCCATCCTATGAGGCGGTTTACCTATACCGTCTTGATCTAACTACAGAATATCCGGTACTCCTTAACCAGTTAAACCAACTGGAGGGCCGGATCAACGAGATGCAAATGATCCGGTTGAACGCGCGGGTGAAACTGGACAGGGAAAGTGATGCTTCGGTTGTAGCGTCTTTTTTGAATGAAGAATTCGGGGTTATTTCGAACCTGGAAGAAAACGGTTTTTGGAGCCGTTTATGGGTTCATACATGGGATCACATTCAGTTAGTAGGTATTTCGCTGGCCCTGGCTATTGTATTGGCTATCCCACTGGGTATTTGTGCGGTGAAGCTAACCTGGCTGGAGCAACCTATTCTTTCTGTAACCGGCATTCTTCAAACCGTTCCATCGCTTGCCTTACTGGTATTCATGATCCCGGTTTTTGGTATCGGAGCACTTCCGGCTATGGCCGCGTTGTTCGTCTACAGTTTACTGCCCATTGTCCGAAACACGCATGCCGGCATTCAGTCTATACCTCAGGAACTCATTGAATCAGCCCGGGCATTGGGATTACCTTCCGGAGCCATACTGCGTAAGATTGAGTTCCCATTAGCCTTACCCACCATTTTAGCGGGGATTAAAACGGCAGCGGTCATCAATGTGGGTACAGCAACATTAGGAGCGCTCATTGGCGCAGGAGGATACGGTCAGCCTATACTTACAGGTATCCGATTAGATGATACGGCACTGATCCTGGAAGGTGCTATCCCGGCAGCTATACTGGCGCTACTCGTTCAATGGAGTTTTGATGCATTAGAACGGTTTACTTCAGTATCTTCAACCCACTAACGGGTTATCAATGAAGAAAATTAAACGGTTCATTTTTTCCATACTGGTTGGCGCTGGGGTAGCTTATACTGCGATTTGTGTTTACTTCTATTCCATTCAGAATGACATTATTTTTAAACCATACAAACTTGCCGAAAACGCTCCCCTTGATTATCCATTCGATTTCAGTGAGCGCTGGTTTACCATGCCCGATGGAATCAGGATACATACGATCCATGCGAAAGCGGATTCTTCTCAAGGGAAATTGGTCTTTTTTATGCACGGTAACCTCGGGAATGTGAATACAGACCCACTCAAGTATTCCGTTTTCCTGGATGAAGGCTACGACGTGTTGTATCCCGACTATCGCACCTTTGGAAAAAGTGAGGGGGAGTTGACAAAGGAAGCCGATCTTATTGAAGACATGGATCGGCTGTACCAACAAATGAGCTCGGAGTATGCAGAAGACAGCATCGTGGTGGTAGGATATTCCTTAGGTGCGGCCATCGCGGCCCAGGTAGCTTCCCGGAATAATCCCCGTAATGTGATGTTGTGGGCTCCTTTTTATAGTATGATTGACGAAAAAGATGCTTCGTACGGGTTCCTTCCGGATTTTTTACTTCGTTATCCCCTCCGTACTGATCGGGCACTTCCAAATATTGATGAGCCCGTTACTATTATATATGCTGAAGATGATGAAGTACTACCGGTAAAGCGTTCATTGAAACTGGTTGATCTGCTCAAAACCGGAGATGAACATCTTATACTGGAACGTCAAAAACATGGGGAAATGTATAGAAACAGTACCCTCAAAAAAGAATTACCTCGTATTCTCTCTAAACAATAACTGCGAATGGAACTATTAATTAGTGCGGCGGCCCTTGTAGTGGGTATAACCCTTGGTTTTCTGATTGGATTCTACCGATCCAGGGCTCAATTGACCGTACTGGAAGAACGTACATCGAATCTTCAGGCTCAGCTGGAAAAAAAAGAGTCGGAATTTGGCCAGCAGATTAAGCTCAAAGACGAAGAAATAAACCGCAATAAAGAAGAGTATAAAGAAGAAGCCGAGCGGGTGGGGCATGCACAGAACGCGGAGCTAACCCGGGAAAGAACCCGGTCCAGTGAGTTAGACCGCCAACTGGCATCGCTGAGAAGCGAATACGCAAACCTGGAAGAGCGTCTCAAAGAACAGAAATCGGAACTGGCAGGCATGCAGGAGGAAGTCCGCAATCAGTTTGAGGTATTGGCTAATAAGATTCTGGATGAGAAATCAGAAAAGTTCACTAAGCAGAACCGCGAACAGCTCGATCAGTTACTCAATCCTCTGGGGAACAAACTGGAGGAGTTCAAGAAAAAGGTAGAAGAGACCTACGAAAAGGGCACACAAGAACGCTCATCCTTAAAGGCCGAAATCAAACATATGATGGATCTGAACCAGAAAATGACCGATGAGGCAAAAAATCTGACGAAAGCTCTGAAAGGCGATTCGAAAACGCAGGGCGACTGGGGGGAAATGATCCTGGAACGTATCCTGGAGAAATCAGGCCTGGAGAAAGGGAGGGAGTACGAAACACAGGTTTCCGAGACCGTGGATGGACGACAGCTTCGGCCGGATGTGGTTATTCACCTGCCCGATCAAAAATATTTGATCGTCGATTCTAAAGTATCTCTGAAGGCATTTGAAGCCTATACATCGGCTGAGGATGAAGGGCTGGCTGCCCAGGCTTTAAAACAGCACGTTCAATCGGTTAAAAACCACGTACGCGGACTTAGCGATAAGAACTATGCTCAACTCTTTGAGAACAAATCTCCGGATTTTGTGCTCTTGTTTATTCCTGTAGAGCCTGCATTTGCGGCGGCCTTAAAAGCAGAACCGGATTTATACGGAGAAGCCTTTGAACGCAATATTGTTATGGTGAGTCCATCTACGTTATTGGCAACCCTGTCAACCATAAATACCATATGGAAACGGGAGTACCAAAATCGTAACGCTCTCGAAATCGCTAAACAAGGTGGAGCGCTCTACGACAAATTCGTTGGGTTCCTGGAGACCATGGATTCGGTGGGCCAGCGTATTCGTCAAACACAGGAAAGCTACGATAAAGCAGTTAATCAACTTTCTACGGGAACAGGAAACCTGGTGCGCAGGGCGGAACGCCTCAAAGAATTAGGGGCAAAGACGACCAAACAACTGCCTGAGAATCTCATCAACGAGTAGACTTCTTACGGCTATTCGATACGCTACGTAGCAAAGCACAGGAATGAGATATGCTGTTTCTTGATGTTTAAACGGTCATCCCTGTGCAGGCAGGGATCTGATTTTTTGAATATCCCCTTGATACAGATCAAGACTCCTGCATACGCAGGAGTGACTACAATCTTTGTGCTATCAACGAATTACCTGATATCTATGATCCTGAATCCAACGTATGGATTCTCGCATTACGTCGTCTGATGATTTCCTCTTTACGCAGCCTGTTCTTTCGTTTGTGAAGTTTGGGAAGAAAGAATAGATACATCCCTGAAATCCAAAGTCCGGTTACAATGAGCCCGGAGGGTAAGAAGATCCAGAGCTTTGCGGAATCATGAAACCAGGAGCCGTCATGCATAGCTTCGATAAGATCAGATCGACGGTAGGCAATTTCGAGTATTTCGCCTGATTGGGTATCCAGCTGTATTTCCCAACGGTTTTTAGCCCTTACCTTTACAATGCCTTTTTCGGGGCGTACATCCAGCCGGTCAATGTCGTCCCAGCTTGTGATGCTGGCTTCGGGTACGGATTTAGCTTGCTCAAGAATGGTGTCAAAAGTAATGCTAAGTCCGGGATCACTGCTTTTGGCTGTAGGCGGTTGAATCCAGCTACTCTGTTTTTTTACTTGTAACAGCAACCCTGTTAGTAACACCACCAAAAAAGGGATGGCGATAAGGATAGCGCCCCAGCGATGCAGTTTTCTGTAAACCCGGCGGGAATTCCAGCTCATATAGCCCGTCTGAATATTCTTTATTTGTTTAAGCACTTAAAGTAGGTTAAATACGGCAATGGTGTGGACAGGTAAACGAAAAAAGATTTGAATTAATGACCCAGGTAGTACCTCGTTCGTTCGAGCTCAAACGCGACCAATATCCGGAGTTGTGGAGCAATGGACGATCGTACATCTTACGAAAGCAGCAACATCAACCCGTGACGGAAGGAACATACTTTATTGCTCAACCCGTCATTAACCTGGTGTTAAATGGCGAAAAGGTGGTGTATACAAATGAGGGTGAGCGATTGCATGCACCTGCCGGACATCTGATACTGATCCCAAAAGATGTGTATGTGCTCCAGGATATCGTCCCGGAAAACGAGGCCTACGATAGTCTGTTGTTTTTCTATCATAAAGATGTGCTGCTCTCCATTGCAGATCGTCTGGATCTGAGCATGAACGCCCGTACGCCAAAACTAACCCCTATCGTACTCAGGATGAGTTCTGTAGTAGCGGAGTTTGCCGAATCCATAAGTCGTCAACTGAAATTAATACAGCACCCGCCGGCCTCACTCATCCAGTTAAAGCTACAGGAACTGATTCAGCTTATCCTGCTGGACGATCCGGGCCCGGCGTTTACAGAGGTTCTCAATCACCTGGATTTGGGGAAAACGAGAGATATTTCCTCTTTTATGGAGGCAAACTATACCAAACCTCTCACCATTAAGGACTTTGCTTATCTCACCGGCCGAAGTGTTTCCAGTTTCAACCGCGAATTCAGGGAGCTATTCGGTGATTCACCGAAGTCGTGGGTTTTGAACCGCAGAATGGAAATGGCAAAACAACTGGTCGAACAGAACAGCGCATCCATGAGCAGCATTGCCGCGGAAGTGGGGTACGAAAACCTTTCTCAGTTTAGTGCATCATTTAAAAACCATTTTAAGGTGAGTCCAAGCGAATACGGTAAGGTTTGAATGAAATTATAAAGGATTGATCCATTTTCTAAAATCGGGATATACTCCCATCCGTATTTTAGATCTTAAAAAGGAGTGTGTATGAATATCACGTTTATTGGTCTTGGAATTATGGGAAGCCGGATGGCTGCCAATCTGTTAAAAGCCGGACATCAACTCACCGTTTTTAACCGTTCAAAAGACAAAGCAGAAGCCTTACTCAATCAGGGAGCTAAGTGGGGGGAATCGACTGCTGAATCTGTTCGTGAGGCCGAAGTGGTAATCACGATGCTTTCCAAGCCGGAGGTGGTCGAGGAAATGGCTCAGGGTAGTGAAGGTTGGTTGCATAACATGCAGGAAGATGCCATTTGGATGGACTCAAGTACGGTTAATCCCTCGTTTACCCACCGCATGCAGGAATATGCTCACGATTATGGTATTGCCTATATCGAAGCACCGGTAGCCGGCTCAAAACCGGCGGCTGAACAGGCAGAGCTGGTCTTTTTAGTGGGTGGGGAACAGGCTCATGTGGATCGTTGTCGCCCGTTGATGAAAGTAATGGGTAAGGATATGAAGCATATGGGAGAAGTAGGGAAGGGAGCTTCCATTAAACTGCTGATCAACATGATGCTGGGATTAAACTACGCCGTGTTCACAGAAACATTGCTTCTGGGAGAGTCGATGGGACTGGAGCAGGGGTTGATTTTTGATGTGCTCACAAATATCCATGTTACTCCGGGGGTAATCGGTAAACTGAGAGGAAAAATCGAGCAGGATGACCGGGTGCCAAATTTTCCGTTGCAATGGCTAAGGAAAGACCTCCATCTCGCAGCACAGTCTGCCTACGAGAATGGAGAGTCGCTGGCTATTCTGCAAGCGGTGAAAGAACGGTATGCCCTTGCCGAAAAAGCCGGACATGGCGACGAAGATTTCACCGCACTATATGCATTTTTAAAAGGGATAAACAGCTAGGCGGATAACGTTTTGGAATATACATTCATTATGATAACCCCAGCTAAAATCAGTGCCATACCGATCACCGCCGGTAGATCCAGTGTTTGTTTGAATCTGAAGTAACCTATGATCGCTACCAAAAATATACCTACACCCGCCCACACAGCGTAAGCAATACCCATCGGGATTTGCTTGAGCGCCAGTGAAAGGAAATAGAACGTAAAGCCATAGCCTAGTACACAGATCACGGAAGGCCATAGTTTTGTGAACCCGGTGCTTTCTTTTAAGGAAGATGTGGCGATGA
The DNA here is from genome assembly GCA_039819115.1 of Bacteroidota bacterium. GTDB lineage: Bacteria > Bacteroidota > Rhodothermia > Balneolales > Balneolaceae > JBCBST01. Next base: position 4,855 of record JBCBST010000085.1, on the reverse strand, counting down.
GTTCACCAACAATGGCTAAAATGAGATATACCCATTTCATGATAAACCTCCGGGTATCCAGTTATTCACGATATGTTTGAGTTGTTCGGTAGCACTGGATATGGCCTTTGCTTTCTCTTCCGGGCCATAGTACAGTGTGGGTTGCACTTCAACGAACGTAATATGTTGTATTCCAATAAACCTCAGAATGGTATCCAGATATGGCGCGACATGATTCATAGATTCACTATCCGTTGAGCTATACAAGCCACCATAGCTGCTGATCACGAGTGCCTTTTTTGAGTCCAGCAGTCCCCGATCCCCGTTCTGATCAGAAACAAAGGTTTTACCGGATATCACGGTGTAATCAAAGAAGGTCTTTAATTGGGATGGAACACCAAAGTTGTACATAGGTACCCCAAAGAGGAGTAAATCAGCCTTCTTCATGTGTGAAATAAAACGGGAAGACCATGAAATCCGGATTAGTTGCTCCTGATTAAGGGTTTCCGGAGTGGTTTTCAAAGCAGTAACGAACTCCTGATCCAGAGGAGGCAAGGGTAATTCGCTCAGATCTATATATTCGATCTCAGCGGGATGAATATCTGATATCATGCCCAGGGTTAACTCACACAGTGAACGGGAAACAGAACCCTCTTTACGGATACTTGAGTTGATGTGTAAAATGTTCATCGGGCTTATCCTTTGTTGGTTACATGCTGCGGGTTTGAATTCTCAAAAAGGATAGCATCAACAGAAAATTTGCCGCCGCCGCCAACAACTAAACCTGAACACATGGAGAGGACCAGGATGTGGTATTCAAATCCTTCTTGTCCGGCTTCCAGCTGGGCAGACCAATTCATCAGAAAGCCATAATCCCAATGTACAAAAGCAATCATCCCTACAAAGAGTCCAAACATGGAGAGGGCTTGAATACGCGTGCCTAATCCGAGAATTAATAGCGCGCTTCCAACGATTTCAATAAAAATAGTCATCCATCCCAGAAAGATGGGCATGTTCAGATAACCGGTAAAAAACTCAATGAAGGGTTGATAGCCAGCTCCGACTTTTTCCACACCATGTATCATGAGTACAAGGCCAAGTGTGACTCTCAGAACAGTGTATGAGAGGGTAGGGTCCGTTTTTAGAACGATTGTTTTTAAAGATTGCATAGTATCGGGGTTAGTAGGGAGTATTAGTACAATTCGATGCGTGTGAATAGTCCAGGGAAGACCTCATTGTCGAGGTTGGTACCAAACTGATTTTGATTGATACCCAGGCCAAATTGAAAGGGGGCCAGATCCAGACCAACACGAATCCGTTGAAAGGAGAAATCGTGGTTGCCATCAGCTACGTTGGTGGACCATTGTAACTGGCTGAAGAATCCGAGCTGTTCAGAGAGTTGGAATCGATACTGCGCCAGCGCGTATCCTTCAATATTAGGGTTCTTTTTAAACTCAGAAGTCAGATTCAGGGTAACGAGCACCGACTTGGTATAGATGGAGTATTGAAGTCCTCCAAGGAAGGCAGCATAACCAGGGGTAAAACGCCAGCCCAGTGCCGGCCCAAACCCTTTTTTAATATCCACACCAAAAACCGTGTACGAAAACAAAGAAGTAGTTTCCCTGTCGTGATCGTACGCAGCCTCGTTCAGGTTAAAGACATTGAATTGCTTGTTGGGATCAATGGTTTTGAATGCCCAGGTTTCTACTACCGTTTGTTCTGATGCTACAAATGGCTCAATAACAAACTGGGCGTATGCTTTTCCTTGTCCTAACGAAAGCAGAAATAGAATAAATAACAGATGGGGTATTCTCATAGTTGATGTATGTGGTTACATCAAACTTAGGAGCTACCAGAACTTAGAACGAGGTAGGGAAGCGGGTAAAAATGGTACTTATCCGGGGTCTTTTCTGTACCTGCTTGGGGTATCGCCGGTATATTTCTTGAAGTATTTCACAAAATTCGACGGGTCTTCGAAACCAAGGTCAAAAGCAATATTGGATATGGTGTCCGTGGAATGAGTAAGCATGCTCTTTGCCTGAACAATCACGTATTCACGTACAATTTTAAGAGGTGTTTTACCCGTCACTCTTTTAATACACTCTCCCAAATAGTCTGGTGTTATATGAAGGGAGTCTGCATACGCTGATAATGGAATCCGGTAATTATTCTGCTCTCTGATCAGCTGTTCAAACCGGAAGGTTATTTCTTCTGCCCGGCTTTCAAATCCTTTACTGGTGTCAAAATCAGCATATAGGTTCTTAATCTTTTCCAGTAAGACCATCAGGAATCCCATCGCAATATTCATATTGAATCCTGATTTCGCATACTCCAAATACAACTGTTCAAGAAGTGGTACAAGTTCTCCTTCAGAGGTATTGTCCAGATGGATAAAAGGAGAAGTATGTAAGCTGTAAAAAGGATACTCTCTGTAAATATTCCTGCGCGAACGTAAGGGGTAGATTAACTCGGGCTTAAAAAAAATCATATAGCCCAACGAGTTCGTGTGAAAACGATTGATTCTCCAGGACGAAATTTGGTACGGAGAGGCAAAAGACAGGGTATTGTTAATGGCTTTGAAGAATGATGATCCGATTTTGCAATCTACATCATGCCCGGTGCCAAACGAGAGTTCAAAAAAATGATGTTTGTAAGGTTCAACGATCAAAGGCTCACCGGAAAAGTGATCCTCAATCTTCAGAATATGGAATAAAGGGGATTTTGGAGCATCAGAAACTCCAAAATCCCTGGTTAAGTCACCTATTTCAGGATAAACGTTCACGAAAGGAGTTAAAAATAGAATCGTAACCCAAATGCACCGGCAAAAAAGAACTGAAAATCGGGTTCAAACCAAGCGGATGGGGCCAGTTCCAGAAATGTGGAAATGGGTTGTTTTTCAAATTCGTACTTAACACCTAATGGTGCACGAACCGCATAAAAGTTTTGCCCTTCAGTGAAGTTAGCCGACAAACCAATACCATCGTAGGCTTTCAGTTTGCCAGACTCTAAATCCCGGTGATTTTTAGAGCGGGAGGTATTTAAATCAACCTGTACGTACAGTCTGTTGATTTCACCGAACTGAAAAGTAGAAGAGGTGGTAAGCCAGATATTTCCGGAAATGGTTTTTTCGATGGTAATACCGGTAGGACCATTCAGGATAATTCCTACTCCTAAGGTAGGCAGGTCGTCCTGTGCGTTAACGATCGCTGTACACGAGAGCGCGCAAAAGGCGCTGATGAGTAGTTTTTTTAGGTTCATGATGATTTTGGTAGTTAGCTATGGGTTGTTGGAGGTTAAAGTCGTTATCAGATGTATGGTTTCAGTCCCATCGGTTATAGGCTTTAGCTGTTGAAATGATCCCATCTTCTCCCGTTCCGTTGGAAGAATTCGTCATTCGCTCGGATGCTATAAAAGAGGGAACTGGGATAAAAGAGAGGAGTAACTGAGCATTCATGGGTTACACGTTGTACATAAACCGAGTGAAAGTATCCAAATTGGAGCTGAGAGACCGAAAAAATTACAATAGCAGTGCACCTTCATGTCGAAGCAGCCATTCTTTTCTGGAGATCCCTCCTGCATAACCCGTTAGCTCTCCCTGACTACCTATTACCCGGTGGCAGGGGATCACGATCAGGAGCTTATTCTTCCCATTAGCATTTCCAACCGCTTGTGATGCTAATCGGTTACCTAATGCCTCAGCGATTTGTTTATAGGTTATTGTGCTTCCATAAGCGATATGCTGAACCTGTTCCCAGACCTGCAACTCAAAAGGAGTTCCTGTTGGAGAAATGGGTAGGCTAAACTGATTTCTGGTACCCTGGATATATTCTCCAAGCTGCTGTTTGGCTAAATTGGTAATGTCATTCGGATATGGATCGGTGGATGGATGCAGTTCCCGGATAAACCCAATTTCGGTTAAACCAGCATCAGTACCCTGAATGGATATCCATCCGGCGGGCGATTCAATAAAATCGGTATATAGAGTAGCCATACGCTAGTTAAAAATGTCGACGGTACCTTTTTCAGAAAAATCATACACGGTTTCCTTGAAAAGGGGAAGAGTGGTGGAAAGGTTGGCTTGCCCGCTCAGGGTAAAGTCAAGAGGTTTGCGCTGCTGGATAGCACGAAATGCTCCCATCCCTAAGTCGGAAAGATTGAAGCTAAGAGGAATGATCAGTTCGGACTGGGATTTTTCGCTGATGGCAAACGACTGATCCACTGTACCACTTACAGGAGATAGCCCGTTCAGGTCAATGGTATACTTCATCCCTTTCAGGTTGATACCAAACGCATTGGGATTGTCGACCCCGATTTTGGCAATTAAATCGGCTTTTGTGAAGGAAAGGTTATCCAACTGAACGCCTTTAAACTCAAACTTGGGAACTTTAACCACAGGAAAAAAGCCGCTTTTTTCAACCGGCACTTCTACCACACCTAAAACGGGGATCTCCACATTCAAAATGGTGGCAAAGGTGTACGCTGTGGAATCCTGATCTTTGAGAGATGAAAATGTATCGAACAGTTCATTAAACCCAAACGATACAGGAACGGAAAGCTGGCTTCGGTCAGAGGCGGAGATGTTGGTACCGGATTCCTGCTCACCCTGTACAAAGGAGGTGTTGTTGATCCTGAAATCGTAGGTGTAGGAAGCTAAAGTTACGCCTACAGGATTTGGATTGTCCACCCCCAGATCAAAGGTTAATTCAATGTCATTTAACGACAAATCGGTAACCCGAACATTATCTAGGGATAACGTCGGTTTTTGGGCACTGGCCAAATCCTTTAACGAAGAACAGGAATTACCGAAGGATGTAAAAAAAAGGAAGAGAAGTAAGAAAAGCCTGTTCCAAACCTGCGAATTATTGATTGATTTCAT
>JBCBST010000084.1:0-14345 GCA_039819115.1 Bacteroidota bacterium | reverse complement strand
CGCATCTCCGGTCTTTTAATCTCTTGTGTTCCATGAACTTTTTTTTACACACCCTAACAAACGGCACCCGAACTAAAAAAAAAATTTTGGAACACAAGAGATTAAAAGACCGGAGATGCGTATGTTTTTATAACCGACAACCTTCACAAAAAACTCCACAATGAAATTTTTTATCGATACTGCCGATCTCGAAGAAATCCAGGAAGCCAACGACCTGGGTGTTTTAGACGGTGTAACCACCAATCCCAGCCTGTGTGCAAAAATCGGAGTTCGGGATTTTGAAGGCCATATCGCCAAGATTTGTGACCTGGTTGAAGGCGATGTTTCTGCCGAAGTGGTCTCCACTACATATGACGAAATGCTTGTAGAAGGACGGGAAATAGCAAAGATCGCCGACAATGTTGTGGTAAAGGTTCCGCTAATTAAAGACGGAATAAAAGCCATTAAGACCTTTTCTGAAGAAGGCATTAAAACTAATTGTACCCTTTGCTTTTCTCCTACCCAGGCACTGATCGCAGCAAAAGCAGGTGCTACATACATTTCACCATTCCTGGGCAGATTGGACGATATTTCCAGCGACGGGCTCAAGCTCATTGAAGACATCGTACTCATTTACACCAATTATGGATTTATGACGGAAGTGTTGGCGGCCAGTATCCGACACCCCATGCATGTAGTTGAATGTGCAAAGCTGGGCGCTGATGTTGGTACTATGCCTCTAAGCGTTATCAAAGGACTGTTAAAGCATCCACTAACCGATAGCGGGTTAGAGCGTTTTTTAAGCGACTGGGAAAACCTGCAAAAAAGCCTGGGCAAAGCATAACTCATTCCAGTTTAATCCAATCTATTTCAAGGCGATAGGGCCCTGACTTTTTCTCATCAGAGATGAATCCCAGACGGATAAGCTGGGATTTTTTTTGCTCTGTTAATGAGCGCCCTGTTCGTCCACCGACCCTGTATTCGCCCATTCCTGTAAGCTGAACGGTTACGGTATTCCATCCTTCCCCGGTCTTTTCGAGCTTCTGCTTGTAATTGGGGATATAAAACCTTCTGTCCTGTTCCAGTTGAAGAGCAAATGCGATCCCCTCATTTTTATACCGAATGGTAATCTTTTCAACCTCAGAAAGATCATATTTTCGGAAGGGCGCCCTCAATGACACAAACCCTCCGTTGTTTTCAAGAGACTGCGTGCCTTCATACACTACAGAACTATCTGTTAGAAAAGCATCACCTAACGATCGCCCGCCCATCACCCGATCGTTTATCGTGGCCCAGTCATAGCCTGACCGATCAGCACCAAAATCAATGATCACAGGTTCATCAGGCGGAATGATCGTACATAAAAGGAGTAGAAAAACGGACATCTTCAATGGTTATACATAGCTATACGATGCTCAACCGGTATTTGGATTTACAGAGAATCGTCAATCAGGTACTAAGGACCTACCGTTGTCCATTTTTGGCGCATTTTTTTGAACACGAGAGAAGCGGTAAAAAGTGGTTCACCATTGATGAGGATACCTCTGGTGTCCAGCTCAAAATAGTCGGTGTTTTCAGCGGGTCGGTTATATTCAATCTCTATCCGATTATTACTCCTCGAATAAGATACAGGAGACCGGTCCGGATCTGGTTCTACGGGGCTATTGATTTCTAAAGTGAACGAATCCAGCGAATCACGCTGCCAATCTGTAGTATAATACATCCCGTATGGCATCAGTTGTTCTTCTGATGACATCAAGGTCAAGGATTCTACATTGAGCATAACCGGGGTTTCTGCAAACACCTGTAATTCAATGTATAGTTTATCCGGGTTATCGCGGTAATAATCTACTGAACGGAATAAATGGAGTGGAATGAACGGAATTAAAAAACCACCCCATCGAACTTTCGAACGTATGGTACGAGCCCTTACTAACATCTGAATCGTTCCTTCTTTACCAGCTGTTGAATCCGTAAAGATGATGGTATCAGGCGGTTCGTTCTTTTGAGCGCCACCATGGACATGACGATATGCCCATGCGTTACCACTATCGGACGTGGGAGAATGAATTGTATGTGTACCAATAATGGTGCACCCTCCACCTGAAAGAAGCAGAAAAAGGAATAAGACGATTCGCATAGGTTCTTTAAAGTAACTCAAATCATCATTGTTCCCTACCCTACCCTCACCACATTCGTTCTCATCGGTTCAGTATAACTCCGGGGTATTCTTTTAGTATATCCTGTATCTATTTAGGCATTGTTCCGTGTTACCTCCCAACCCATTACTCTGACACCCATGAAAACTATTATGCGCTTCCTATTTAAAAGCACGCTCCTTGTTTCCCTTTTAGTTTTATATACGCACTCCCTTCAGGCCACCTGGTCCATTATCGCAGTAGACCGAACAACAGGTGAAATTGGAATAGCAGGGGCATCCTGCACGTTTGACGTTTCCGGAATAGCATCGATTGTACCGCGAAGAGGTGCGATCGTAGTACAAGCCCAAAGTAGCTACTTCGCAAGAATGCGTGGGGTAGATTTCATGAGTAATGATGCTTCGGTAGATGAAATCCTTGCTCAAATGAAAGCCCCGGAATTTGATCCTGAATTGCAGCAATATGGAGTTGTTGTACTGGATAAGGAAACCACTCCGCTGGTGTACTCCGGCAATCAGATTGCAGATTGGAGTGGTGAACAATCCGGTCAGGACTTTGCGGTGTTAGGAAACATACTGGTCGGTAAGGCCGTCATTGAGGAGGCTTTTAACGCATTTAATGAAAACAGGGATAAAAGCCTCTCAGAACGCCTCATGTTATCTTTAAAAGCAGGAGAACAGGCTGGTGGAGATAGCCGGTGTGGAACACAATATGCGCGATCTGCTTTTTTAATGGTGTATCAGCCAACCGACGATGCCATCACAAAGCTGGCTATACAGGGCTTGGAACCCGGCGGTAAACCAGCAGTATCTTTACTTGACGAAAAATTCAGATTATGGCGCAAAGAAGAGAACCGTAAAAAAGGATAAGCACTCCGATCCTTTTTTTACTTTTTGGATTAGGGAGGGTACTTTGCCAAAAAATCAGCTACTCTAATCCATGAAAACTACGCTCTTCTTACTGGGAATCTTTTTTACCGTTTCTTCATGCCAACCACCTGATCCTCAAGTTGCCGCATGGAAAGCACAGGCTGAACAGGTATCCATTATCAGAGATGATTTTGGTGTGCCCCATGTATATGGAAAAACGGACGCTGATGCTGTATTCGGACTTATGTATGCTCAGGCCGAAGATGACTTTCCCCGGATTGAGCGTAATTACATCTGGGCCATTGGCCGATTAGCCGAGGTAGAAGGAGAGGAGGCTTTGTACAGTGATTTACGCGCACGGTTATTCATGACCAAAGAGGAAGCTATTGCCCATTATGATTCTGCTCCCGACTGGCTGAAAGCGCTCTGCGACGCATGGGCCGACGGACTTAATTACTACTTGCACACCCATCCTGAGGTAACACCACAGTTACTCACACGCTTTGAACCCTGGATGCCCATGTATTTCAGTGAGGGGTCGATTGGGGGAGATATTGAACGGGTTTCTACAAGAAGAATTAAAGCGTTTTATGAAGATAAAGCGGCGTTATCTCTCAACGAGTTCGGTAATGGCCTTACCATTACCGATCCCTATGAGGAGCCACGTGGTTCAAATGGAATCGCTCTTTCCGGAGCATTAACAGCTTCCGGGAATGCTATGCTCCTGATCAATCCCCATACATCCTTTTATTTCCGTGGCGAAGTGCATGCCGTCAGTGAAGAAGGGTTGAATGCCTATGGAGCTGTTACCTGGGGGCAGTTCTTCATCTATCAGGGATTCAATGAAAAAACCGGCTGGATGCATACTTCAACCTACACCGATGTTATTGATGAGTTCAAGCAAACGATAGAGGAACGTGATGGAACATTAATGTACAAATACGGAGACGAATGGAGAGCTGTAGAAGAACTCGAAGTGACGCTTAAATACAAAAATGGGGAAGAAATGGGATCTAAAACATTTCCCATGTACCGAACCCATCATGGCCCGATAACCCATAAGATTGAAGATCAATGGGTGGCCACTGCGTTAATGTGGGAGCCGGTAAAAGCCCTCGAGCAATCCTATACGCGCACTAAAAAGAGCACACACTCCGAATTCGATGAAATGATGGATATACTCACGAATTCTTCCAACAATACTGTGTATGCCGATGCGGATGGTAATATCGCCTACTATCACGGAAACTTTATTCCGGTAAGAGACACGAAGTTCGATTTCACCAAACCGGTAGACGGCAGTAACCCTCAAACTGATTGGAATGGGTTACATCCCGTGGAAGAAGCCATCACCTTATTAAATCCCGAAAACGGCTGGATACAGAATTGTAACTCCACTCCCTACACCTCGGCCGCAGAATTCAGTCCTAAAAAGGCCAACTATCCAAGATACATGTCTATGGACCGGGAAAACTATCGGGGTATTCATGCCATTGACCTCCTCGAGGATGTTGAAGACATCACACTGGATGAGCTTATCGAACTGGCTTACGACCCCTATATTCCGGCTGCTGAAGTGCTGATGCCGCGCGTGGTACAGTCCTTGTCCGGTTCAGACAACCAACAGCATATGGAAGCTGCATCCATTTTAAGAGATTGGAATTTTAACACCTCCGAAACATCGGTAGGAATGACCTTATTCCATTTTTATGCATTCCAGGTGCTTAGGAATGGACAGTTTCCAGATGGACTCAGTTTCATGGAGCGAATGGATTATTTTGGCAAAAAGGCTCCTCTCTCGGAGGTTAATACCTTATTTGATTCTACATTGGCCCAGCTAACCAGAGATTTTGGAGATTGGAAACAACCATGGGGTGAGGTGAATCGGTTTCAGCGACTATCAGGAGAAATCAGATCCCGGTTTAATGATGAACAACCGAGTTTACCGATAGGGCTTGCTTCTGGTAGATGGGGTGCACTCGCTTCTTATGGCTCACGGGCCTATCCAAATACAAAAAAGCTGTATGGATCATCAGGAAATAGCTTTGTGGCCGCTGTAGAATTTGGAGAAAAGGTACGTGCGAAAAGCATGCTGGCCGGAGGTCAAAGTGGCGATCCCGACTCCCCTCACTTTTACGATCAGGCAGAGCGATACAGAACCATGCAATTCAAAGACGTGCCTTACTACCGGGAAGATGTGGAAGCACGTGCGGTAACAACCTATAAGCCCGGAAAGTAACACCCCGGGCTTCGGCTTTGCAATATGTTCATGTGGCTAACCTGGTGTTTCCCGGTTAGAGTAGGCTCCTGAGGTTATGGAACGCTGTCCTTCAATTCGTTGTGAATAAAGCACTATTCATTAAGAGGACGCTACGCTACACAGCGAATTACCATGAAACAAATTCGATTCATTATATACTTCAACACCGCCTATCTGTTGCTGTATACCATCTTTACAACCGTCCCTAATTTCCCCTTTGGTGTTATTGCACTCATGTTCACCGCAAGCCCGTTCCTTGTCATTTACATGGTGGTAAAAGTGCTCAAAGATGGGAAACCTTCTGGAAAAACCTGGGAAGGCGGTTATTGGTATGACGACCGCGAAAAGATGTCCGTGACTGAATCGCCCACCAAACAGGCGGCCTGAACCTCGTTTACATATCCTATATCGTGGGTAATCTGGTTTGGGTTATGCACCACCTATCAGGTTCTGAGCAATAATACTTGAAGAAAGCACACCAGGTAGTCCTGCTCCGGGGTGCGTACCCGCCCCAACAAAGTAAAGCCCGTCCACATCTTCAGATTTATTGTGCGGTCGGAACCATGCCGACTGCGTTAAAATGGGCTCAACAGAAAATGCCGACCCTTTATAACTGTTTAGTGTATTCTGAAAATGCAGAGGATCAATGTAGTGCTCTGCCACCAGGTGTTCCTGAAGCCCCGGCAGATAGTTTTCTTCCAGGAAGTTCATAATGGCATCACGGTAAACCGGACCAAATTCCGTCCAGTCTGTACCACTATCTAAATGTGGCACCGGAGAAAGCACATAAAAACCTTCGTGGCCTTCAGGTGCGGTACTTGGATCGGTAATGGTGGGCATATGCAGGTACAGTGAAAAATCATCTGCCAGGTGTTTCTTATGGAAGATATCACTGAGTAGCCCTTTATACCGCTCCCCGAGTATGATGTTGTGATGGGCCAGTCCGGAGTCCAGATATCGTTTATTCGTGCCAAAATAAATCACAAATAGCGACATACTGAATTTGGTGCGCGCGATCTTACGATCGGTCCACTTTCTGCGATGCGATGGGTTAATCAGGTTTTTGTACGTAAATGCTACATCTGCATTTGAAACCACAACATCGGCATCTAACTGTTCGCCGTTTTTTAACCGTACACCCACTGCTTTTCCATTCTTCACAAGGATCTCATCAACTTCGGTGTCCAGGTGAATCGTACCCCCTTGTTCTTCGATGAGCTTGACAAGGCCTTGAACAATTGCACCTGTTCCACCCATTGCATAATGGACACCCCATTCGCGCTCCAGGTAGTGAATCATGGCATAGATGGAGGTGGTATCGAACGGATTTCCACCTACCAGTAACGGATGAAAAGAAAAGCATCGGCGTAAGAATTCATCCTTTATAAAGCCAGCCACATATTTATATACCGTTTTGTAAGACTGCAGCTTAATCAAATCAGGAGCTACTTTCAGCATGTCAGTGAACTTCAGGAAGGGTTGATCGGCCAGTTCGACAAAACCTTTATCGAAAATGGCCTTCGTTGTCCCTAAGAAACGCTCATACCCTGCCACGTCATCGGGATTACGTTTCATAATTTCCCCGATGGTAAACTCATGATCGTTGTTGTAATCGAAGGCCAGTCCATTATGATCAAATATCCGGTAGAATGGATTACAGGGGACAAATTCTACATAATCTTCCCGTTTTTTACCCGCAGCTTCCCAAATATCATCAAACATAAAAGGAGCGGTGATTACAGTGGGACCTCCATCAAACTTGAACCCATTTTGTTCATACACATAGCCTCTCCCACCTGGCTTGTCCCGTTTTTCAATGATGGTCACATTATGACCGGCTGATAATAAGCGGGAAGCGGCACCCAATCCTCCAAAGCCACTTCCTATAACAATGATATTTTTTTTCATAGATGAGTACGGTAGCGTATAATGAACAGTGTGCTAACCGCATAAAAAGGGCATTTGATTCCCAAAAAAGAAAATCAATTATTTTCGAGCTGCTTTACGAATCCATCTATTCCTCTACCCTCTAACCGCTGTTGTTCCTGTTTGGCCTTTTCAACATCAGTAAAGGTGCCCATGTATACTCTGTACCAGGTTTCGCCATCTACCTGAACCGATTGCACCCGGCTACCCCTAACCCGTCCTGAAAGCTCATCGGCTTTCACTTTACTTTTATACGAAGCCAGCTGTACCGTATATGTTGCATTTTTCAGGTCCTTCACACGAGACAGATCGGCTTCTCCCTCAACTACATACAATCTCACACGGGCTGTACCCGGTCCAATCATTTGCATACGCTTTGCGGCCTCCCGGGATAAATCGATAATTCTGTTTTTTGCGAAAGGACCACGGTCATTTATACGAACCACTACCGACTGGCCATTATCCAGGTTTTCTACTTTCACAACCGTATTGAACGGAAGCGTGCGGTGTGCTGCCGTCATTCCATCCATATCATAGATTTCACCATTAGCGGTGAGCTTTCCGTTAAAATTGGGTCCGTACCAACTCGCTACTCCCGTTTCGATAGCGGAAAGTGTGTTGGTCTTATACGCATCATCAAAGGTACGTTTAGATCTTGAAGTAGTACCGCAGGCCGTAGTAAACACCAGGATAACCACTAAGAACAAAAAGGATATTCTGCTAAATGACATGATTCTGTTTTTTCGAAAAATAGGATTCTGTAAAAAGAATCGCTACGCCCTTCCCCGTGGAAGTGTAACGATAAATGTGCTGCCCTCGCCTAATACACTGTTCACGTTAACGGTGCCATTCATTTCCTGAACCAGACTATGAACAATATACAATCCCAAACCTGTAGATTTTTCATTACCTGTCGGGGATGCAGATAGTTTGGCAAATTTGGTGAACAAACGATCCATTTCTATCGTGGATATTCCTGGGCCTTCATCTTTGATACTGATGAGCACTTCACTCTTAGTATGTGATGTACTAAGGGTTACTCTCGTGTTCTTTTCAGAGAATTTATAGGCGTTGCTCAACAGGTTTTCAACGACCCGGTACAGCGCATTAGAATCGGCTATGGCTTCCAGCGGGTCTTCATCTAATTCCAGGGAAGTGGCGATTAATTTTTCAGATCCATACTTCTTTAACCCGGTATAACATTTCTGTACAATTTCATTCACAGAGATAGATTCTAACGTGATTGTTCTCAATCCCTGTTCTATTCGATTAACATCGAGCATATTGTTAACCATCTGAGTCATTCTGTTCGCAGATTGATCGATGATTTCCACATACTCTTTAACCTCGTTCAAGGAGAGCTCGTCTATACTAGATAGCATGAGTTCAGATAATGCGGTTATGGAATTCAGCGGACTTCTCAGATCGTGAGAAACGACCCCTATAAAATGGTTTTTATCGTCATTGAACCTGCTTAACTGCGCAGCCTGGGCTTCCAGGTTGGTAGACAATACACGGTTACTCTTCAAAGAACGGTACAACACAAAGGCGAGAACAGATAAGCTGACCAGAAGTAACACAATGATCGGGCCTATGATCTGCCGTATTCTTCGGGCCGTTTCAAATTCGTTTACCCGATTCTGATACTGTTCAATGGTTTCTTCCCTGCTATCGAGATTAATTCTGAATACCGCTTCTCTTTGACTGAGCAGGCGATCGTTAATTCCTTTAACGGAAAACAGATAGTTCATCGCTTCTGCTTCCCTTCCTTGCTTCCTGCTTACAAAGGCAAGCTGAAGCTGTATTCTTGCTTGTTCAAACACATCACCATGTTCTTCAAAACGAGCCAGTGACTCTTCACCCCAGGCCTTTGCCTCATCTAGCCGATCTGTTTTAGACGATATCTTGCTTTGTAAGAACGCATAAAGGCCTTTGTAGAAATTCTTATCCGTAGATAAAGCCGGCTTCTCAATTCGTTTAAGGTACTGCTCAGCTGACGCAAAATCCTTCATTTCAATATAGCTCTCAACAATAATGAGGTAGAAGTAGAGCCACTGATCATCGGCTTGAGTTTCCGGCTCTGGAATCTGATCCATGATATCTCTCAGCCTTTTTAATGCCTCCGTATTTCTCTTTAGCTCAGCCAGTACATTGGCTATCTCCAGGCTTACCAGGAGTCGATTACGCATGTACGGTTCGATCAGAAACTCTTTTTCTGATGCCCGAAGAGCTGCCAATGCCGTTTCCTGTAATCCCAGATCTGAATAGAACAACCCTAAATCAAAATCTACATTGGCGACGATATCATTTTTATTAACCGTTTTAGATAGTTGAACGGCATTGTTGAAGTAAATCAAGGCATCTTCCAGCTGGCCGCGGTTGTAGTAAATCTCTCCGAGATTATTGTATGTTTTCGCTCTTAACACGTCATTGTTCAGTCGGTTAGCGTAGGTCAATGCACGTTCCATCAGCGAATCAGCCTCATCCAGATTTCTGTTCAAGGCGTTATGAAACTCCTTCTCCAGCTGGCCATATTCCATTCTCAGGGAATCTCTTATTGTTGATTCCTGTGAAATACCGGAAACCGGAAACAGAAACGCCGCTAACCATAAAGCTACAAACGTATCCTTCAATACCCTTAATGATGCACCTACTGCGTTCTCCATAGCAAAACTAAAACTCTAAAGCTCTTGACTGAATATAGTCTAATTTAAAAAGATTCCCACTTACCCGTGTTTAGAAGGTTTTAATGCTGAACCAGGCACGTTCTCGACGAGACTCTACCCACTTTCTGCATCTGCTTTAACAGCTTTATACGTTGAGTACTCCATTAACATGCGATATGCTTACTTTCATTTATGTTTCTTACCCCCATTACCCTATTCATTGTCGGAGGCACTGTTCTGATATCAGCCGCAGGTATCCTATATGCTCCGCAGGTAGTCTCCCATCTGATGCTGATTCCTTATCGGGCGATACGCCAAAAAACCTGGTATGAGGTCATTACCTCTGGTTTTGTTCACGCAGATTTCTCCCACCTGCTTTTCAATATGATTACGCTTTTGTTCTTTGGCCCTGTAATGGAGCAGTCGATAGGTGCCGGGCATTTTATTGCATTATATCTATCCGGTCTGGTCGCCTCCTCTTTACCTTCATTAATTCGCCATAAGAATAATCCTCAATATGCAACCTTGGGCGCTTCGGGAGCGGTAGAAAGCGTTTTATTCGGATTTATTCTGCTGTTCCCCATGGATAGGATTTATCTGTTTCTTATCCCAATTGGTATCCCCGCTTTTATCTTCGGTTTCCTTTTTCTGGCATACAGTATATATGCCAGTAAGCGCGAGGGCAGCAAAATCAATCACGAGGCCCACATAGCCGGTTCACTATGGGGCATCGTATATTTAGTTCTTTTTGTACCCAATACGATCGATCATATCATCACGCTATTGGGTTTGTACAACTAAAAAAAGTTAGCCGTTGCGAGAACGGAAATCCTGCATAAAGCCTACCAGAGCCTGAACCGTTTCCAGAGAGCAGGCATTATACATACTGGCACGGATGCCACCTACACTCCGGTGCCCCTTTAATGCGACCAGATCATGATTGGCGGCCTCTTTCAAAAACTGAGCCTCTAACTCTTCTGTACCCAACCGAAAGGTTACATTCATGAGTGAACGGGATGCTGTTTCTGCCGTGCCCCTGTAAAAATCATCGGCATCAAGCTCCTGGTACAGCAGAGCGGCTTTTTCTTCGTTTTTCTTCTTAAAACCTTCTAAACCACCATTTGCTTCAACCCAGCCCAGTACCAGGTTAACCAGATAAACGGTGTACGTAGGGGGAGTATGAAAAAGCTTTTCCGCGTGCGTAGAGTATTTCAGGATGGTGGGTACATCCGTCTTTCCTTTACTCAGAAAATCCTTCCGCACCAACACCACAGCCACACCTGCCGGCCCCAGATTTTTTTGAGCTCCGGCGTATATCAGTCCATACTTCTTTACATCAATAGGGCGGCACAGGAAATCAGACGATGCATCGGTCACTAGCGGAATACCTGCCGTATCAGGTTCGGTCGGAAACTGAGTACCAAAAATCGTGTTGTTTGAAGTGAAATGCACATATTCAGCATCCCCCGAAAACGTCAATTCCTCCTGTCTGGGTACCCGGTTGAAGTTTCCGTCTTCACTTGAAAATGGTACGTGCACGGTACCAAATCGCGTAGCTTCTTTAATAGCTTTTGTGCTCCAGGATCCCGTATTGATATAATCGGCCGTTTGGCCTTCGCTTAAGAAATTGTAGGGCACCATCATAAATTGCTGACTTGCACCACCTTGTAAAAAAAGGATTTCAAAATCATCTCCTAGTCCGAGCAACCGGGTTAGCCGTTCTTTTGCCTGAGCTTCCACCTGGGTGTATTCTGGTCCCCGATGGCTCATTTCCATAATGGACGCCCCTTTCCCCTGGTAATCAGGTAATTCGGATTGAGCCTGTTCCAATACAGAAGTTGGAAGTGCCGCCGGACCGGCGCTGAAATTATGTACGCGTTTCATATTTATTTGATGAGAAGTAGAGTTAAAATGTGTGAATGAGTAGTCCTGACCGAAGCTTCGGTTCAAACCAGGTGGATTTTGGGGGCATCAAAAGGCCTGCTTCTGAAACCTCAACCAGTTCTTTCATGCTGGTAGGGTACATGCTAATACCAGCAGATGCCTCTCCCTGATCTACCATACGTTCAAGTTCTTCGGTTCCTCTGATACCACCAACAAAGTCAATTCCAGGATCGCTTCGTTGATCAACAATTCCCAGAATAGGTTCCAGAATATACTCCTGGAGCCTGGCCACATCTAACGTACGGTCAATGGTATCAGACTGAGTTTGAGGTAAACTGATGGTATACCACTCTGATTTTACGTACAAACAAATGTCTCCAGGTTTGTCTGGGGTTTTTTTTGTCGTTTTTTCGATGCCTTCAACGGCTAACAGATGATGTATAAGAGAAGGATCGGTGTGTATGAGTACCCGATTATAAGCAAGAATCTGGAGCATTCGAACGGGGAATAATACCGCCGGGAAAACTTGCGCTTCTTCGTTTTCAGGAAATTCTTTTGCCACTCTGGAGGCAGCGGCACACCGGTGATGTCCATCCGCAATATATAGATTTGGAACCTGGCGAAACGCTTTTGCAAGGTCATCAAACTCGTCAAGTTTCCAAATGGTATGTTGTACTCCATCAGAATGGGTAAAATCTGCTACCATTTCAGCATGTTGCAGGCTCTTTCGCAGCATGTCTTCAATACCTGCATTGTCTTCAAAGGCCATCATTACAGGTTCTGCATGCGCATGTTGCGTATGGATATGCCGGGTACGATCGTTTTCTTTCGCTGGCCTTGTAAGCTCGTGCTTAAGAATGATATTGCGATCATATTCTTCAACCGAAACACACCCGAAAACACCCAATTGCTCATGTTCTTCCTGAATCAGACGGTAAGCGTATAAACGAGGTATTGAGTCCTGAACCATACGATCGGAGTTTAACAACTCGTACAGGTTTTTTCTGCCGGCTTCATAAACACTATCGGAATAGATATCCTCCTGTTCGGGGGTAGTAATCTCTGGCCGAACCACTTTTAAAAACTCCTCGGCATGTGTACGATAGAGTGAGCGTGCTTCTTCGGTATTGATGATATCGTAAGGTACACTACTCAAAGCATGAGCCTCTTCTCGTACAGGTCGCCATGCTTTAAATGGTCTTATTGTTGCCATTTCAAATGGATTAGGGTTCAGCACATGAAAGTAAGAAAACCTGACTCATTTATTGGAATTCACTGTACATTTAGAGCAGCAATTTTTGAACTAAATGGTAGGACTAAGTATGGATTTCAATCCGGAAAACATGACCGCAGAACAGAAAGAACAATTCCTGTTCATGATGTTAATTCAACAGCACCAGCAGATCGCAATGATGGGCCTTGGTAAAATAAAAAACCCGGCGTCTGATGCCATAGAGCGGGACCTTTCTACCGCACAGTTTGCAATCGATACTTTAACCATGCTGGACAAATACACAAATGGTAATATTCCATCTGAACTGAAAACGTATCTGGATACAACACTTACTAATCTCCGTTTAAACTATGCTGACGAGTCGGCAAAGCCGTCGACCGAAGGATCTGCAGATGACCAATAATACACCCATACCTGTCACAGCAGCAGGCGGTGTTTTATTCAGAATGGTCACTGGTGAACCTGAAGTACTCCTGATCAAAACAAGGGGAGATTGGGAGCTACCCAAAGGAAAACGGGAGCTCGAATCCGTACCCGCATGTGCCGTTCGTGAAGTTGCGGAGGAAGTTGGCATTCCAATACCTATGATTGTTTCATTCCTGATGGAAACAGAGCATCACTACCCGTATAAAGGAAATACCGTGAAGAAAATCACCCACTGGTACCTGATGAGTGAACAAGAGGGCTCAAATCAATTTACTCCACAAAAAGAAGAGGGTATTGAAGAAGTGCGCTGGGAAAGGATTGAAAGAGCAATGGATGAGGTAGCTTTTTCTAATCTGAGAGAGGTTTTGGTCAAGGCAAACCTGCTTTTGAAAACAAAAAAAGTGCGTCATGTATAACCATGACGCACTTTTCTAAAACGTTATACTGGGAAGTTAGTTGGCAAGCTTGAAAACGATGGGCAAGCTGAACTGTACTTTTACAGGACGCCCACGTTGCATGCCTGGCTTAAACTTACCATATTTCTTTAGTGCTTCAAGTGCGGCTTCATCACATCCGCCACCAATGCTGCGCACTACCCGTGGGTTTACTACTTCTCCGCGCTCATCAACAACAAATTGAAGGATTACCCGACCTTCGATACCGGCGCGGCGCGCCATTTCCGGATACACTACCTTTTTCTGAAGACCACGAATACCGCCTTTTAATTCAGGCATCTGCTCTACTACAACAAAGACTTCTTCTTCGGGTTCGTCATCTGATGGCGGAGGTGGAGGTGGCAGATCCAGCGGACCATCCAGGTCGAGCTCAGCATCCAGATCAAGAATTTCGTCTTCAATGATCTCGTCGTTTGGAACTTCTACAGGCACGGGCGGACGAGGAGGAGGAGGAGGAGTCTCAATTTGTTTGGTTTGAATGACGTCT
>JBCBST010000083.1:0-14408 GCA_039819115.1 Bacteroidota bacterium | reverse complement strand
TAGGCAACGGGTACTTCTAATAATGATATAGTAGAAGTTAATGCTGCCACACTTAGCAGGAGAAAGAATGTGACGCCGAATATCAAACCAACTGCACCGCCCATAGTATGAAATAGGGCCGGAAGCACTTGAAAAACAAGGGTAGTACTGGATGCCAATTGCTCACCTACAAAAATGTCAATGCCATTTGCCTGCGCCACATACATAGCCGGAATGATCAAAAGACCCGCGAGAAAGGCGATACCTACATCAGCAAGGGTAACAAAAGCAGCAGCCTGCGGAATGTTTTCCGATTTGTTGAGATACGACCCATAGGTGATCAGGGCTCCCATCCCGAGCGATAACGAAAAGAAAGCCTGCCCCATGGCAGAAAAAATGAGCTTTGGGTTTATCTTAGAGAAGTCCGGAAGTAAGTATTCCCGAACACCATCGCTTGCACCCGGTTGGAACAAGACATATCCAATCATAATTACCATCACCCCAATGAGAAGGGGCATAAGAGCCTTGGTGATACGTTCTATACCTTCGCTTACCCCACCCGTTATTACTTTTATGGTTCCTACCATAAACAGGGATGCGACTACAGCGTTTTTAACCCCATTCCCCGTGTTGCTGATCCATTCCGCACCGGCTTCCCATCCGGCAAAGTAAAAAATCTCCTCAAAAGCATAACCAAAAGCCCAACCGGCAATAACGGTATAAAAGGAGAGGATCATAACCCCACAGATAACGCCCCAGAGTCCGACAAGGGGAAAGAATTTGTTTGTTGTGAGCGCTTTGAATGCTCCAACCGGGTTTTTCTTGGATTTTCGTCCTATAGCCAGTTCGGCCACCATAACGGGAAAACCAATAGCGAACGTACAAATCAGGTAAACCAGCAGATATGCTCCTCCACCTTCTGTTGCAACTTTAGTGGGAAATCCCCAAATATTTCCCAGCCCAACAGCAGACCCAGCTGCGGCTAATATGAAACCGACCTTAGAGTTCCAGGTACCACGATCGGATGTAGATGTAGGTGCAGCCAAAAGCTTCCTCTTTTCAAGGTTATTGAATTGTTAAGAAGCAGAGAAAATAGATTGCCTTTTGCTTTAGCGCAACTGTCTAAGTATAACTCCACTGCTTGGTGGGACAAAATATTCCTTTTCGGCTTGATCAAAGGATGTTTTAGAAGCCTTATCCAGGTCGCATACCATTTCCCAAACTCCCTCGGGAAGTTCTATCCGGTGCGATTGCACTCTGTTGGCATTCAACGATACGAAGTACTTATAGGCATCTTCTGTGGAGGTTCCATCTACAGAAAACGTCATGTGTAACGGGTCGTTATAGTATTTGAACTCGACCTCAGACGGCAATGCTTTACGAAGTGCAGAGCTGCTGAGACGGAGGGCAATTAATCCGCGATAGTATTCAAAAAGAGAAGAGTTGGGTTCAATTTCGCTAAAATCAAGCCAGTTGGTTTCATTGTCTTTGTTATAACTGTCGTGATCGAGGCGCCCCTGGTTAGCATCATCATCCGAAGTATGCGCTATCATTTTTGACCGGCCCCATTCCTGCCCGGCATGAATCATGGTTATACCCTGACTGGCAAAAAGTACCAGAGCCGCAAATTTTGCAATTCTGGTTTCGTCTTCGTTTAGTGGGATTAGTTCTCGCTTTCGTGAAAATATCTGCTCTTTTTTGGGGTGATCTAAGGCGATACGAATAAAATCACCAAGGGTGTATCCATCGTGCGATTCCAGGTAATTCACGGAATGTTCCGAAGTATTAAAGAGACCAAAGTCGTGCCCTTTCAGGGTGCCTCTCAAAAAGTTTTCAAGGGCAAAGCGGGTAATGCTATCGTTCCAGTTGCCAAAGATGTATCCCTTTCCAAAAATAGGATCAAATCCCTTGAATCCATTCCGGATTTTATCATTCCAGGCACTCCAGCCAAGATCGGAAAAACGATGGGGTTTGTATTCACCGCCCCAGGGTTCTCCAATAAGTACTGCATTTGGATTGATGGATTTTGCCAGATTCTTTATATCGGAAAGGGTTTCCTCATCAATAATTCCCGCCAGATCAAAGCGAAATCCGTCGATATGATACTCTTCCATCCAGTAACGAATCGAGTCGAGGATCAGGTCCTTGCATTGAGGTGAGCGTGAATCCAGATCGTTTCCGGTCCAGCTGTCGTTTGTGAAGTTTCCTTGATGATCTTTCTTGAAATACGTCCCTTTCGAGGTGTATTCAAGGGGATTTAAATCATACTGAGAAGCGTGATTATAAACGACGTCCAGGATAACAGATATCCCTTCTTTGTGGAGCAGTTTAACCAATTGCTTTAATTCCCGTTGAACCAACGTGGAATAGTGGTATTCTTCGTTGTTTTCTCTCGGCCAGTCTGAAGCGAACATCGGCTCAGGTGCCTTAAAAAAAGAGGTCATATATCCCCAATAATTGGTGGAATAGGGATTCCAGGTATTTTTGATCCCCTCTTCAGTAGTTTCATAAAAGGGGGGCTCGGCATAACCAAACTTTTGCAGGGGTAAAAACTCAACAGCGTTTACGCCCATACGCTTTAAGTGAGCAATTCCACCCACGGTTGCATTCACAAACTGCTTATATGCTCCTGCACCATTTGATTGAGCTGAGGTATCGGCAACCAAATCCTTGATATGCGTTTCGTAAATCACCAGGTCCCTGGGATCGTCGGGCAGGGGAGATGTGTCGTCTTCCCAGTCGAAATGATTGTCGGGTGAAATGTACGATCGGTAGAACCCTAAATGATGATCCTTTGCTGCAACAGATACGCTATACGGATCTGCAATCAAATGCGGTGATGTTCTATAGTTAGGAGACTCACTAAGCGGAAACTCGATGTTATAGGCGTACCATTTACCCGTATGATCGGTGTTTGATATACCTTCCCAAATGCCCGCTGAGGGACTTTTATGCAAAAAAATCTGAAATCCATGTTCCTGGTTCACATCTTCAAACAAATGCACCGTTATCCTGGTCGCATCTGGGCAGAACAACCTGAAAATGGTACTTCCTTGATGAATGGTGCAACCTAAAGCAAAAGATTGGAGGTCGATAGCAGAACGTTTTTTATGAGTTAACATCAGGTTATAGTGCTTCCGGGTTCGGCTTCAGTAGGTACAAAATGAAGAGCCCCGTTGCTATCTTCAGCCATAAGAATCATTCCCTGGCTTTCGATACCCATTAACTTCTTTGGTGCTAAGTTTGCAACTACCGAAACAGGTTG
Organism: Bacteroidota bacterium; assembly: GCA_039819115.1. Taxonomy (GTDB): domain Bacteria; phylum Bacteroidota; class Rhodothermia; order Balneolales; family Balneolaceae; genus JBCBST01. Next base: position 11,164 of record JBCBST010000083.1, on the reverse strand, counting down.
TCCGTTCAGCGTTTCGATATCAACATGTTTTGCAATGCCAGAAACTATGGTTCGCTGCTCCACGCCAATATCGACGCGTAGTTTCAAAAGCTTATCCGATTTGGGGACCGCTTCAGCAGAAAGAATTTTTCCTGCCCGAATATCCAACTTCATAAAGTCCGGAAACTGTATGTTTTCTTTCAGGGGGTCCAGTTTTGAGGCTGGATCTAATTCAGCAGCCCGTTCTTCCAGCTTCAATATCTGCTGGCTAATGGTCTCATCTTCAATTTTAGCAAACAAGATTTCTCCGTGTATGATATGCTGTCCGGCGGGTAACATCGAATCGTGAATGGTATTCCAGTTAAAGTTATCGGTTACACCAAGTTGTTTTCTTAGCTCATGCATCTTTTTAGGAAGTACCGGATCAAATAAAACCGAAAGGGCCGCACACAGCTGTAAACTTACGTGCAGGGTGTTGTTACAAGCCTGAGGATCGCTTTTCCGGGTTTTCCAGGGTTCGGTCTGGGTAAAATACTGGTTTCCTAATCTGGCCAGTTGCATAATCTCAGCAATAGCTTCTTTGAAGCGGAACTGTTCAAAGGCTTGTTCAATCTTCTCCTTCTGAACGTGAATGGCCTTAAGGGTGGATGTATCGAGTGTTGTTGGGGTTACCAATGCCGGAACTTTTGCATCTGCAAACTTCGCCGTAAAGGAAAGAGAGCGGGATACAAAATTACCAAAGATGTCAGCTAACTCACTATTCACTTTACCTTGAAAATCTTTCCAGGAGAAATCGGCATCTTTCGTCTCTGGCAAAATGGTTCCCAACGCATATCGAAGTAAGTCTGGATGAAAATCCTCGAGATATTCATGCAACCAAACAGCCCAGCCTCTCGACGTAGACAGTTTTTTCCCTTCCAGATTAAGGAATTCGTTGGCCGGTACATTTTTAGGCAACACATACTCCCCATGCTCCATCAACATAATCGGGAACATGATACAGTGAAACACAATGTTGTCCTTACCTATGAAGTGATAGAGTTCGGTATCGTCCTGCTGCCAATAGGTTTTCCAGGCTTCCGGTTTTCCTGTTTCCTGTGCCCATTCTTTAGTGGCCGAGATATACCCAATGGGAGCATCAAACCAAACATACAGCACTTTACCGTCGGCTTCGGGTAGTGGTACGGGTACACCCCATGATAAATCGCGGGTAGCAGCACGATCATTGAGACCATCAGTTAACCAGCTTTTTACCTGTCCGAGCACATTAGGTTTCCAGTCTGAGCGTGTGCTTAGCCATTCCTCAAATTTCGGTTGCATGTCGCCCAGCGGCATATACCAATGTTCGGTTTGTCTGGTTTCCGGTGTTTCACCGGTAAGCGCACTTTTAGGGTTTATAAGCTCGGTAGGTGAGAGTGATGTTCCGCAGTTTTCACATTGATCACCGTAGGCTTCTTCATAGGAACATACGGGGCACTTTCCCTTTACATACCGATCGGGAAGGAACATTCTCGCTTTTGGATCATATAGCTGCTGCTCGGTTTTCTTTTTGAAGAAACCTTTTTCATACAATCGGGTGAACATTTCCTGCGAAGTCTGGTGATGTACCGCTGAACTTGTCCGACCGTAGTAGTCAAACGACATTCCAAACTGTTCAAATGCGTCCTTTATCTGGGTATGATATCGGTCTACGATATCCTGCGGCTGTACACCTTCCTTCTCTGCAGCAATGGTTATGGGAACACCGTGTTCATCGGAGCCACATATGTATACCACATCATTTCCCTTTAACCGATGATATCGCACATATAAATCAGCATTCAAATAGGCGCCAGCTAAATGCCCTAAGTGTAAGGGACCATTAGCATAAGGAAGTGCAGAGGTTACTAAAATCTTTCGTTTTGACATCAATATGGATCAACTAATTTGGCGGAAGATAAGAAGGGCAGGATGGAATAAAGAATTTTGAATGTCTCATTCTGAGTTTTGTGCTTCTAATGCCCGCTCCAGTACAGCATATAACAATACCCCGGTAGCCACCGATACATTCAATGAGTGCTTTTGCCCAAATTGAGGTATAGAAACAAAAACATCGATAAATGGCATGAGTTGTTCATCCAACCCGGTTACTTCATTTCCTAGTACAAACAGGTATCGGTTATCAGGAGCTTCAAAAGCTGGCAATAGTGTACCCTGCGTGGTTTGTTCAAGGCCAATTAGAACATACCCTTCTTTTTTGCAGTTCGCGATGTATGAAATAACGTCTTTCGGGTTACTCCAGGACACAAACTCCTCGGCTCCAATTGCCGTTTTTGTGATTTCAGGTCTGGGTGGAGCAGGGGTAAAACCGGTTATAACCACCTCCCCAACTCCAAAAGCGTCGCAGGAGCGGAAAACAGACCCCACGTTATGCATACTTCTGATATTGTGGAGGAGCACTTTAGACTGAGCTATAAGTCTGGGTGCCTCAGCTCTCTGATGTTGTACAAGTATTTCTTTTGTAGAAAGCTTTCTGATATTCGATTTCATAACCGTAAAATACGTATTGTCTGTGCGTTTTTTTGGTACTGCACAACGTACGCCTTATCAAACATAACATTTAAGAAGCTTTTTACTTGAACACGGCCAGGCCTGCAGCCCTTATTTTTATTTTCATCACGGTTTTGGTTGATGTCATCGGTTTGGGGATCATCATTCCGGTAATCCCGGATTTGATTATGGAACTTACTGGGGAAGGGGTTAGTGCGGCAGCAAAGTACGGTGGATGGTTATTGTTCATTTATGCGTTCATGCAGTTTCTGTGTGCGCCTCTTGTAGGCAGTTTAAGTGATCGGTTTGGACGCAGGCCGGTTTTGTTGTTGTCCTTGACGGGATTTGGAATCGATTATGTGATTGCTGGTTTTGCACCAACCATCGGTTGGTTAGTGGTAGCCCGGCTTGTGGCAGGCATAACCGGAGCCAGTATAACTACGGCCAGTGCCTATATCGCAGACATCAGCACCCCTGAAAAGAAAGCTCAAAACTTTGGATTGATAGGCGCTGCATTCGGGCTCGGCTTTATCATTGGACCGGTAATCGGTGGTTTGTTGGGTTCATATGGCCCGCGTGTCCCTTTCTTTGCGGCGGCGGGCATTACTCTGCTTAACGTGCTATACGGGTTTTTTATCCTACCTGAATCACTTCCAAAGGAAAAGCGCCGCAGATTTGAGTGGAAACGAGCCAATCCGCTGGGTGCAGTTTCTCAGTTCAGGCAGGTACCGGGTGTGGGATGGCTGGTAGGGGTATTTAGCCTGGTCTATTTTGCATCTCATGCTACACAAAGTACCTGGAGTTACTACACGATGTTCAAGTTTGATTGGGATCCCGCTCAAATCGGGTTTTCCCTGGGTATTGTAGGGGTTTGTTTTGCTACCGTTCAGGGGTATTTAACACGTGTTTTGATTCCCAAAATCGGAGAGGTTAAATCCGTGTTTATTGGCTTGAACATGTATGTTCTGGGATTTCTGGGTTTTGCATTTGCTCCAACCAGCACCCTCATGCTGGTGATGATTGCCCCGTATGCGTTAAGCGGACTATCCGGTCCGGCTTTACAAAGTATTATTTCAAACCAGGTTCCAGCAAACCAGCAAGGCGAATTACAAGGTGCATTAACCAGCCTGATCAGTCTTACAGCTGTATTTGGTCCTCCGTTTATGACCACTGTTTTTAGCTATTTCAGTACCGATCAGGCACCTGTTGTTTTTCCGGGAGCTGCCTTTTTTATTGCTGCTGTACTTGCGCTGATCGCCATATATCTTTCAAAACGAGCGTTTACCGGTGCCGGGTCAATGATTGCATCCCACCAAAAGATCACCCACGAGAAGTGATTACAATTCAAAACCCTATTGTCTTTCCATTAGTTGGCAAATCATTTATTTTCTGTTATTGAAGAGCATCCCGATGGGGTGCTCTTCTTTTTGTTTTGGGAAATAATCTGTTCAATTATGAGTAACGTACAATACCTGTCACAGGAAGGCTATGACAAGCTGGATGACGAACTAAGAGATCTTAAAACCCGCGGCCGAAAGGAAATAGCTGAAGATATTGCGGAAGCTAGAGCCAAGGGTGACCTAAGTGAAAACGCAGAATATGATGCTGCCAAAGAAGCCCAGGGACATCTCGAGACCCGTATAACCCAGTTGGAAGATATCCTCGCAAATGCCCGCGTGCTTGATGCCAGAGATTTAGACATCTCTCAGGTAAGAGTGCTTACAACGGTTACCATATTGAATAAGAAAGTGGGTAAGGAGATGAAGTACACCATGGTTTCTCCTAACGAGGCTGATTTTAAAGCAGGAAAGATTTCTATAGAATCTCCGATCGGACAGGCATTGCTGGGGGGCAGAATAGGGGAAACTGTTCAGGCGAATGTACCTGCTGGCACACTGGATCTGGAAATACTGAACATTGAGATTTGATCCGTAAACCTTCATGAAAAAACTCATAGACTTGTATTCGTATCGATTGATCGGGGATTCGGGTCCTGAGTTTTTGCTGTTGAAGCGTTCAAAGAAAAAGATATACGCTAGCCAATGGCGCATGATCGGTGGAAAAGTAAAGCAGGATGAGACCTATTGGCAGGCGGCTTTACGGGAACTGAACGAAGAAACAGGCTTGGAACCGGTCACATTCTGGACAGTACCTTCCATCAATCAGTTCTATGAGGCCGAATCCGATACCATTCATCATATTCCTGCTTTTGCTGCTGAACTGGCCAACGATGCTGTCCCAACGTTAGATGATGAACACTCCGACTGGATGTGGGTATCCGTTACCGATATCTCCACCTACATTCACTGGCCCGAACAACAGCGATTGTTCCGGTTAATACATCACATCCTTACCGATCAGAATCAACAATTGCTCCCACAGTGGCTTATCCCATCCGTATAGCGTTGTTATCCGGTTTATTGAGCTTGTGGAGTACCGCTCTTTTTAGCCAATTTGAACAGCCCACCTATTCGGTGTCTGCCGCTCCGGACGCGTGGTTCAATAGCGAAGATGGCATTCGCATTGGAGTCCGGGTATTAGGTGAAATGGATGATGCATTCAACTCAGGACCGCATCGACTGGATGCCGGAGCCTGGTTCTCTACCTTTCTGCCCGATTTACCCGTTTCCTATTTTGTGAGATTTACAGAACCTATCCCCGGCTTTAGTACTCCTTTTAATGAAGGCAGTATATACCTACAAAGTTCGGTTCGTACCGGGTACAGTCAGCATATGTTGGGTGCAAAAAAACGAATTCAACCTGGTTTTAATGAATTCAGATATACCGAGATCCACCTTTCCATAAGTCAGGAACAATTAATTGACCCTGTTTACCGACCGTTTCCAGCTTTATGGCAACAGGAATGGAAGACTTTGGTGAGGGGGAGTGTTGTTTCTTTTTCGGAGAACAAAGCGGGGATCATGCGTTATGAATTGAATGCAATGCATAATCTCAATGTAGCATCTGGTTCATTTTCTACCTTTGATGTTTCGATCGAGCATCATAAAGCAATTTCAACGTTCTGGGGCCTACGTACCCGGGTATTTTGGGGACTTACCTCATCTGATGTTGCCCCTGAGCATGCTAACGGGGTAAGTTTCCGACCGGCTGCCGGATGGCTGAATAATGGAGTGAGCAGGGCAGAGGGTACCATCCCGTCATCCTGGATGGATGCAGGAGTGTTCCAAATAGCCGGCGGTGCAAATTTGAGAGGATATACGGAACGTCAGATATCTGCCATTCGCTCTGAGGGACTGAATCCCAGCGCCGGATTTTACGAATCAATGCTAGCTGTTAACTTTGATATTGACTTCCGGAATCCGATAGGGCAGTATGTTTCTGAACTTCCTTATCTGGGTGATATCATACGGTTTCGTTCGTATCTGTTTTTTGATGCCGGCTGGCTAGGAGACCCGATATCCGGCTTTAGCACAACACCTGCTACAACGTCTTCATTTACGGATGAAACCATGCTTTCAGACGCAGGAATTGGCTTCTTACTGAACATTAACATTCCTGATTATTTGGGCAAAGAACGTGGCTTTACCATCCGATATGAGTTACCTTTATGGCTGTCTGACCCAGGCAATGAATCGTCGTTTAAATTCAGGCAACTAATTGGGATAGGTGCCATCATCAGGATATAAGACATGAAAATTCTCGTCATCAATTGCGGAAGTTCTTCCATCAAGTATCAACTTATAAACACCGAAGAACAGGAAACGCTGTGTAAAGGATTGGTGGAGCGTATTGGAGCCGTCACCTCCATCATAAAACAGGAGTTTAAAGGAGAAAAACCAGTGAAAAAATCGCTGGTTATCGAAAATCATGCATCAGCCCTTCGTAAGATTATGGAGCTACTGGTTGATGCAAAGAATGATCACTTGCATGATTTGAGTGAGATAGAAGCCGTTGGACACCGGGTAGTGCATGGGGGAGAGACCTTCAAAGACTCGGTGTTTATCGACGAATCGGTAGAGGAAGCTATCCAGGCAGCTTTTGATATTGCTCCGTTACATAATCCTCCAAACCTGATGGGCATCAGGGCCGCCAAAGAGCATTTACCCGATGTGCCACATATAGCTGTATTCGATACCGCATTCCATCATTCTATTCCCCAGCACGCTTTTTTGTATGCTATTCCAAACCGGTTGTATCGCAGGTATAAAATTCGGCGGTATGGATTTCACGGTACCTCTCATTACTATGTAAGCCGTCAGTATTTTGAGCAATCCGGACGACCTAAAAAAGGATCAAAAGTGATAACCTGTCACCTGGGTAATGGGGGATCAATCACCGCAATAAAAGATGGCCTCTCCATGGATACGAGTATGGGCTTTACTCCGCTTGAAGGACTTGTAATGGGTACACGAAGCGGAGATATAGATCCTTCTATTCTTTTTTACCTGATTGAAAAAGAAGAACTTTCCCTGGCTAATGTACATGCATTATTGAACAAGCATAGCGGTTTATTGGGCCTTAGCGGGTTTGCTGCAGATATGCGCGATTTAATGGAAGAGGCTGAAGACGGAGACCGAAGAAGCCAGGAAGCTATCGATGTATTTTGCTACCGCGCGAAGAAATATATCGGCTCCTACATTGCCACACTGAATGGATGCGATGCCATCATATTTACTGGTGGGATTGGTGAAAACGCGGCAGGTATACGAGAACAAATTCTGGATGGATTAGATGGAATGGGTATTAAGCTGGATAAGGATAAAAACAACAGCCCGGATCCCAATCAAATTCACCAGGATACGTCTTCTACCGAACTTTACGTTATTCCCACGAACGAAGAGCTGGTGATTGCCATTGATGCGGCTAAGATTGCGATTGCCTCTAAACAAACTCCCTGGGCCTAGTGCGATATAAGTGGCTGATCATACTAATTCTGGCAACCCTGCTTGGAGCATGTTCAAGCACAAAATGGGTGGTATTAGATGAGCCGGAAGTTGACCAGAGTGATTATAAACTACTACGTACCGATTATTTGCTTCAACGTACTTCTACCGTTACCACGGATGCGCCAGTCCTCGTATACTCCGCAAAAACAGCGAATACCTACGAATACGCCAAGCGCCTTCGCACCGATCGGTATATTCAACGGTACAGACCAAGATGGGGGTATGTGCTTCTGGGTACGCTTACCGCTGGCCTGATTACCTATTCGGCCCATTCAGAACTCTTTATCGAATCGCCGAGCACTGCAGAACAAAATGCACTTACCATAACAGCCGCTGCTGTAATGGGAGTATCCTTGCTTAATATGAAACCATTAGGTGAGCCAAGACCAACCGGGGAAAGCAGGCTGTTGCGAAAAGTAGGTACTACGAACATCACCGATACGCTATCTGCTGTTCCGGCCACTCCTTCGGCGGACATCCGACTGAGATATAATGATCAACTCTTACTCGATTGGAGCGAACGAACGTTCGTTGATGATAAGCTCTATGTGAATTTTGTTGAAGAGTTAAATCCGAACTTGTTAAATGGCGATGATGGTGATGCGATTATTACGGTTGATACCCGATACATTAACCAAGTGTATACCGAACGATTACCCCTGGCTTCCATCTTTGATCGTTTTATCGAGGTTATTTCTTCTGTAACTCCGTTACGAAATACCGCTGAAAACTTTAATGGCAATATTCTTACCGATCTTGCCCAGGGGAGCCAGTTAAAACTACTTGAAGCCGGGGAGCGATGGCATAAGGTGCAGTATGGCTTAACTGAAGCCTATATCTCCGTGACCGATGTACGTTTATCCTGGAGGCCTTCTCAATTTGCATCTCAATTGTCGATTATAACGGTACCCAATATACCATTCGGCAATGTTGATATTGAGCGCAACATCCCGGAATTGGGAAGATTCAGAGCGCAGGCATCCGCTTTCCTGCTAACGAATCAGAATTATACCGGCAGGTACGAAGAACGTACCTATGCCCAAAGAGATGCCCGCTTGATGGAGGAATACATGACCAACACGCTGGGGGTAAACCCATCAAAAGTGAGTAGGGCAAACAATATTTCCTCTAATAGACAGCTGGTCCTTGCGTTTAATCAACTGGTTTCAAAACTGGATGCCAACACCACTCAGCTACTCGTATTTTTAAGTGGTTATACTGAGTTTGATGACGGCGAGTGGAACCTTGTTGCAGCGGGTGACTCCATTCGCTCTGATTCCAAACTATCCCTTAAAAACCTGTTTGAAGGAATTGCCCAGTTGCCGGTTGATGAAATTATTGTTTTTGCTGATTTGGACATGGCTAACACGGTCCGGGTTGACGATAATACGGCCCAGGAGGAACTTGCGGGCATCATAACCAACCGTAAAACGCAATCTGCGGTAATCTTCGCATCCAATCTGGATCAACGTTCTTATCTGTACTCGGTACCTAATGGAGAGCAGAAGCGGCATAGCGTATTCACCTATTTTCTCGCTGAATCTTTTAAACAGGGAAAAACAGATCTGGAAGCCATCATCGAACACCTGGAACGGAACGTCACCTTTACATCAAGAAGGCTCTTTGATTTACCCCAAGACATCAACGCTTTCGGAAATACGACGATTCAACTGGTTGATTGATGGGGGCCACGTACCTTCTGCTAAGTATAGCCTTCTCTGTGGGATTAGCTCAGTGCCTTAAAATTGCAGAGCGCCCCTCCGTTCGTGTTGTCCCTGTTTTGGTCGTTAACTATGCAGCTGCCACCGTATTAGGTTGGTTTTCAGGATCACAGATTCCAACAGCGTTACCAGTTGTTCCTGTTATAATGGGTGTCATCCTTGGTATTCTTTTCATCATCAATCTTTACATCTACGGTAAAACCATTCAGATCAACGGAATGGGTATTGGAATAGCCGCTATGCGATTATCGCTGGTGGTACCCATTCTGGTAAGTCTGATTTGGTTCGGTGAATCCATAACAACCCTGCAGAGTATTGGGATCATTGTCGCTTTATCAGCCCTTTTTTTAATGATCCCTGCTTTTTCTCCCAAAACGGAAATCGATCTGAAACAAGTAGGATATCCCATTGCATTATTCGTCGTTTCAGGTGGGATAGATGGTTCGTTGAAAATTTTTCAGGAGCTTTATGCTCATCAGCTTGAGGAATCGTATTTCCTGTCCGTCATTTTTTTCTGTGCCTTTATCTGTGGGGTACTTCATCTTATCTTCAAAAAACAGTTTCATTTTAGGTGGCGTGAACTTGTTCTTGGAGTTGGTACAGGTATCGTAAACTATGGATCTACCTATTACCTGCTTCGGTCACTAACCCATGTTTCAGGTTCTGTTGTTTTTCCGGTGGTTAACGTATCTGTGGTAGTGGCTGGCACTGCAATAGGTTACCTGGTTTGGAAAGATCACGTACGTTCCCGGCAGTGGCTGGGATTATGTTCAGCAACTATAGCCTTGATTTTATTACTACTTTGATATGGATATCATTCAAAAAATACACCAACGCGCATCCCAAAAAAGAGCAACCATCGTTCTTCCCAGATCATCAGATCCCAGGGTGATTGAAGCTGCTCAGTATTTGATTCAGAATCAATTATGCAAGGTTATACTTATTCATGAAGCAGATGAAATTCCGTACCCCGAAGGTTCTGAAGTGATCATACCTGAACAGGCGTCCTATTTTGACGAATTTGCTTCTCTCTTACATGAAAAGCGAAAACATAAAGGACTTACTCTTGAACAAGCTACCTCACTCATAAAGGACCCGCTTTATTTTGCAGCCATGATGGTAGCTCAATCCAAAGCAGATGGTTGTGTTGCTGGTTCTGTATCAACCACGGGCGACGTATTACGCGCTGCCATACAAGTTATTGGTTTAAAACCGGGTTCTTCCGTTGTTTCAAGTACGTTTATGATGAGTTTTGACGATGGACGGGTTTTCACTTACGGCGATTGTGCAGTAGTACCTTACCCTGATGCAAACCAACTGGCCTCCATAGCAATCGATTCTGCTGCAACGCATACCGCATTAACGGGTGAAGTTTCCAACGTGGCTTTGCTATCTTTTTCTACGAAAGGAAGCGCAACTCATGAACGGATACAACTGGTTCAGGAAGCGCTCACTGCTGCACGTTCAACAAAACCCGACCTGCATATTGATGGAGAGCTTCAGTTTGACGCCGCATTACTGGAATCTATCGGTCAGCGCAAAGCACCGGGTTCACCAGTAGCAGGACAGGCTAACGTATTTATATTTCCAAATCTGGATGCTGGAAATATCGCCTATAAAATTACCGAACGACTTGCAGGCGCAACAGCTACCGGGCCTGTTATCCAGGGGCTGGCAAAGCCAATGATGGATTTATCTCGAGGTTGCTCGTGGCAGGATATTGTTAATACGGCTTGCGTCAGCGCCCTGATGAGCTGATACCGTTACTAAGTTTTACGATGTTGCCGGCTCTCCAAGCGATGTAGTTATTTTGAAGCATCACGAACGGTAAATCCTGTTTTAAGGCTTAATAAGAGCATGTGTTGCCCTTCTTATTTACAACCTTTTCCGCTTTCATAGGCATAATCGATCACATCTCATAAACAGTAGCTTTATATTTAGACTGTTTCTAAAAAGACGCAGATGGACAGCGAACGGATCAATTTTTCAAGGTGTTCGCAATTTGTAACCAGGCAAAGACTTAATCCA
>JBCBST010000082.1:0-14558 GCA_039819115.1 Bacteroidota bacterium | reverse complement strand
AACGGAAATTCGAGAGTAAAAGTAGCGGTTTACGAGCAGTACGAAAAGCAGATTAATTCAAGCGTTACGCTGACTTGTATTTTTGAGTCCAATCCCCAAAACAATAAGATTCTGTTGAAAAAAACCGGTGGACGCATGGGCTTCAGAGGAAGCTCACTATCGGAAGAGCAGAATATTGAGGCAAAAGTAATCGACTTTATTTTAGATTACTCTAAACGATTCGGTCTTACCGTTCAGGAAGAGCAGATATCAGACGTTAAATCGGATGAGGATTTATAATCATAATTAATGGCAGAAAAACGCAAGGACTGGACGGTTCTGCATATGCTGGAATGGGCTACCGCCTATTTTAAAGATGCGGGTGTCAATCAGCCCCGGCTTAGTATTGAATGGCTCTTGGCATGTGTTCTGGATGTTAAGCGTTTAGACCTGTACCTCATGTACGACCGACCGCTCATGAAAGTGGAGTTGGATCGGTTGCGGGCGTTCGTAAAGCGAAGAGCACTTCATGAGCCCTTACAATACATAACCGGCAGTACGGATTTTTTTGGACTTACCATACACGTTGAGCAAGGTGTGCTTATTCCGCGCCCGGAAACAGAGGAATTAGTGGAATCTATTGTTAATGAGGTGAAGGGGAGTTCGCAAGGCAAAGTCATTGACCTTGGAACAGGCTCCGGGTGTATAGCTCTGGCATTGGCTCATACCTTGCCGGGCTGGGAGGTGTCTGCCACCGATGTTTCGGAAGATGCACTTAAGATTGCCAGACAAAATGGATCACGCCTTGGGTTAACAGTGCATTGGGTTAATCACAGCTGGCTGGAACCGGACTCGGGAATCGATTTTCCAACATTCGACGTGGTGGTGTCTAATCCACCTTACATCCTGAATGATGAACGACCCGATCTGGATAAAGAGGTTCGTGATTATGAGCCCGGCATTGCGCTGTTTTGTGAATCAACTGACTACATATATAGTGGAATAGAACAGTTTGCAAACAAGCATCTTGCTCCAAAGGGTGTCGTTTTTCTTGAACTTCATGAACAGCATGCCCAAGAAGTGGCTTCACTGTTTTCTCTGAATGGCTGGAAATGCGACCTGATACAAGATTTAGGAGGAAAAAACCGGTTTTTGAAGGCCAGGAGGAACGGATTGGTTTAACAAAAAAGAGCAAAAAGGCAATGTGGATAACTTGTTGAAAAAAACACTGCTCAATTTTGGTCAAACTAGCAATAGGTGGAAAACCGTGTTATCGCAATGTTAACCGCTGTCAAGTTAGAAGTGAGAAAAGTCTTGTTTATTTATTTTCTCATTGGCAGGCAATGACTTACGGGAGTTAATCAATTGTGGATAACTTTTCTTTAGGCCTTCTTAATGCGTTTGACATCGCTGTTAGAAATTATCATTTTCGTTAAGAGATTCAGCAGGTAGTAAGGTTTACTGCTGTGGATAACTAATCACTGATTAGTACAATAAAGGTTATTGTTACCGGGAGGTATTTGAATTGCATACAATTTCAGCTGAGGAGGCATGGGACAACTGTCTCTCCATTATAAAAGACAACATAAGTTACCAAAAATTTAAGTCGTGGTTTGAACCGATTAAGCCAGTTAGTCTTAGGGAAGAAACACTCACTATCCAGGTTCCCAGTCAATTTTGGTATGAATGGCTGGAAGAGCATTATTACACAATGCTACGATCTACGTTATCTAAAGTATTAGGACCAGAAGGTAAGCTGGAATATTCTATTGTAATGGAAAAGTCAAAGCAGTTCGAACATAACCGAGCTGTTCGAATGCCTCAGCGCCCTATGGCACCAGTTAAACCGCAGGAGATGAATGGGTACCCGGAGTATTATCCCGAGCGTATCGAAAATCCGTTTGTGATTCCTGGTATCCGAAAGACAAAAATAGATTCAAATCTGAATAATAATTACGTATTTGAGCGATATATAGAAGGTGATTGCAACCGCCTGGCACGTTCGGCAGCTATGGCTATCGCCGATAACCCAGGCAGTAACTCGTTTAATCCGTTCTTTGTGTATGGACCTACCGGATTAGGAAAAACACACCTTGTTCAGAGTGTTGGAAATAAGATTAAGGAGATTCATGGGGATGATAAGTCGGTGTTGTACATCTCTTCTGAAGCATTCACCAACGAATTTGTTCAGGCTATTCGAAATAACAGAGCCAGTGAATTCTCTATGTTTTACCGGAATATCGATGTACTGATTGTAGACGACATCCAGTTCTTTAGCGGTAAAGAGAAAACGCAGGAAGAATTCTTCCACATTTTCAATGCGCTCCATCAGGATGGAAAACAAATCATTCTAAGTAGCGATCGGGCTCCAAAAGATGTTCCTGATATTGAAGAACGACTGATATCCAGGTTTAGCTGGGGTTTGAGCGCCGATTTGCAAATGCCTGAATACGAAACGAGATATGCTATTCTAGAGCGCAAAGCAAACGACAACGGGATTGATCTGGATCCGGAAATTATCGAGTTCATTGCTCACAATTTCAAGAGCAATGTGCGTGATCTTGAAGGTGCCATCATCAAGTTGCTGGCTCACGCCTCTCTTCAGAATATGGATGACATTGATTTAGCTATGGCTAAACGGGTACTGAAAGACATGGTGAAAGAGTCGCACACTCAGATTTCGATTGAGTCTATTCAGAATTATGTGTGTGACTATTTCGGTATCGACGCAAATAAGGTGAGGGAAAAGACCCGGAAACAGGAAATTGTGGAAGCCCGCCAAATAGCCATGTACCTTTCAAAACGATTCACCAAATCGAGTCTTAAAACGATTGGACTTCATTTTGGAGGACGTGATCATTCTACGGTCATTCATGCCATTTCCACCGTTGAAGAGCGGATACACACCAGCCCTAAACACAAAAAAATGGTGGAAGAGCTGCACCAAAGGATTGAAGTAGCCAGTTTGTAGTATGGATGCAATAGTGCTTAAAGGCATGAAGTTTCATGCTAAGCATGGATACTTCGAGCATGAACGGATCATTGGTAATGAATTTGAGGTAGACGTATCTGTGTTCCTCAACCTTCAAAAATCAGCGAATTCAGATCGGCTGGAAGACACGCTGGATTATGGGAGGGTTCAGTCTGTTGTTGCTGAGGTGATGCAGGGCCCCCCTCAGTTTTTACTTGAAAGGCTGTGTTTTTTAATCGGAGAACAGGTCGCAAATGAATGGCCAGAAATCTTAAAGCTTGAAGTCAGCGTACGAAAGTTTAATCCGCCCATGGACGGTGAAACTGCATATTCTGAGGTCACATTGTTATGGCCAAGGTGATCATAGCGCTGGGCTCGAACCTGGATAATCCACTTATACAATTACGTAAAGCTGCCGGTTTTTTAGAAAACCTGAGCCTGATGGGACTGAAGAAGTCTTCTATTTTTGAGTCCGAACCCATTGGCCCTTCCGAACAACGGTTTTTGAACGCAGTCCTGGAAATTCAAACCCAACTACCACCGTTGGATGTACTGACGGCGCTCAAGAACAGAGAAATTGAACAGGGAAGATCTCTAAGCGCCAGGCGTTGGTCGGCCAGGCCACTGGATCTGGATATTCTATTTTATGATGACGTTATCCTTACTCACCAAAAATTGCATCTTCCCCATAAATATTGGGCAGAACGGCTGTTCGTTTTATTACCTTTAGCAGATCTGTTTCCTGACTGGAAAGATCCGTTTGATCATATCCCTATTCAAACCTGGATTGATCGGGCGCCTGAAATGGATATTCATAAAACTGACTTAGTCTGGTAAATGCCAAATTCATATTCATTTATTGCGATAGAAGGTGTAATAGGAGCGGGAAAAACTTCGCTGGCTGAACTACTTTCGGGGCGAAAAAAAGCCAGGTTGGTATTGGAGGAGTTTGAAGAAAATCCTTTTCTGGCAAAGTTCTATGAAGACCGGGAGCGGTATGCCTTTCAGACCCAGCTTGCCTTTTTAGCCAGTCGTTTTAAACAACAAGAAAGTATGATGGCTCCGGATCTGTTCCACGATCTGACCATATCAGACTATATTTTTGATAAAGACCGAATTTTTGCCCGACTTAATTTAGACACGGATGAACTGGCGTTGTACGATCGCATTTTTGGCATCATGTCTGGTATTTCTGCTCAGCCGGATTTAGTGGTATTCATTCAGTCTTCCGTAGACCGGTTGTTCGAAAACATCAGGAAAAGAGGACGGATTTATGAGCAGGAAATATCCGAGGATTATCTGAGGGAATTGAACGATGCCTATAATCATTTTTTTTATCACTATAATCGTTCCCCTTTAATCATCGTTAATGGTACAGATATTGACTTTGTGAACAACAGCGATCAGCTGTCTTACATCGAAGAACATATTTTTGAGCATCCCGTACGTGGCAAAACGCACCTTCATATTTCCTGATTATGATTATTAAATTATTGATATGGACGGCCATCTTCTTTTTTTTAGTACGCTATATAAACCGGCTGTTCTTACCTTCCTCTAAACGAAATCCATTTCAGAATATTCGAGATTCCAAACGCCCGAAGCGGCGGCGTATGGATCAGATAGAAGATGCTGAATTTGAAGATTTAACCGATACTGACTAATTATCCTAATCATGACGTTTGAAGAAAAACTGAATCAAGGTTTTGAATTATTGAGAGAGAAAGATGTGGACGAAAGCCTTGACATAGCCCGTGAGCTACAGCAGGAAAATGAAGAAGCTCACGAAGCTTATTATCTCGAAGCATTAGTAATGCAGCAGCTGAATCAATGGGAAATGAGCGTGAAGGCATTGGAGAAAGCCATTTCAATCTTTGAGGAAAATGGGGTGTACTTCAATTTGAAGGGAAATGCTGCCATGCAGTTGGAACAGTTCGACAAGGCTGAAAAAGACTTTGACAAAGCGATTGCCCTTGATGATTTACCAGCAGCTCATCGTAATAAAGTAATGTTAATGCTTATGACCGATAGAGGCAGTGATGCGATTCCATATCTTATCGACCGGATAAAAAAATCACCACGTGATGCTGAAAACTGGATCCTGATGGGAGATATGATGAAAAGAGGCGGGCAGGTAGACAAAGCCCATACGTACTACGAGCAAGCCCTGGTGATTGATCCTGATAATGATTACGCCCGTCGTCAGCTTGAAGAGAGCTGATACAGTTTAAAGGGTTTTCGTTGTAAGGGGTAGCTCAATCTTGAATAGGGTGCCCTCTCCCGGCTGGCTGTTAACAAAGATGAGACCATCATGTGCCTCAATAATGCGCTTTGTTATTGCTAACCCTAACCCGGTACCACTTGATTTAGTGGAAAAACTGGGTTCAAAAATCCTGGTAAGCTCGGATTCGTCTATTCCAGCTCCGTTATCTTCGAATTGAATGATAATGTGTTCATCTGCGGTAGATAGAGAAATGTGGATCTTACCGCCATTATCATCCACGGCTTCCAGCGCGTTTTTGATAAGATTCAGAAAGGCTCGCCGAAGGGCTTCTTCAGAACCGGTAACCCGGGGTAGGGAATCCGTTGTTTGTTCCAGGTGTATGAAGGTGGACGATGAAGCCGAGTACAAATCAACAATGGAGGTAAGTATATCCTCAAGGTTCACCACCTGCATAGCTGATGATAGCGGTTTGGAAAAGCTGGAGAAATCAGATGCAATCGCATCAAGAAAATTGATCTGCTCAATCACTCGTTCCGAGGCTTCCCTGGTCATTTTTTTGATGGATGCCTGATCATCAGAAGAGGAAATCTGCCGAAGAAGATGCTGGATATTGAGCTTCATGGGTGTTAGAGGGTTCTTGATTTCATGCGCAACCTGCTGGGCCATTTCTTTCCAGGCCGCCTCCCGCTCGGTTTTACCCAGCTCAATCTGAAGTTCCCGAAGGCGCTGCAACATCGCGTTGTATGACCGGGATAGTTGAGCAATTTCATCATTTCCCCGCTCTGGCAAGATATGGTTTAAGTTACCTTGAGAAAGAATACCTAGTGCTTTTCTGACCTCTTTCAACGGGGCAATAACCGATCTGGAAACTGCAAAAGAAAGGCCTACAAAAAGAGAAAACACCCCAAAAAGAATCAACATGGTTAACGTCAGGCTATCGATGAGTTGGCGTTGGTATGTTGGCGCCTCTGTAAATGTGGGGATTCCCACGATCGCTTGTTCATCGATACCTTCTACTTTGAAAGAAGTGTAACTGGTGATCAGTTGTTTTCCATTTATGGACGAAGTTTGAGTTACGGTCCTGTCAGTATCAACTAACCCGAATGGGATGCGATTAGGAATCAGAAACTGTGAAAATACCTCAGGAGCTGTAGACAGTGCGAGTGTATCGTTCAAATACACATTTGCATCAATACGTAAGGTATTTGTGATCGCTTGAAGATGATTGGGCAAAGAAGCCCGGGTGGAGCCGGTTAACAGTGAAGAGACCTGCCGGCTATGAGCTTCCACTTCCCGTTTGATAGATTGTTCTTGCTGGCGTTGTATCGCAAAGTAGAGCACGCCAACCAAAGCCAGAAATCCGAATAATGAGGTTAGGATAAAGCGGTCGGTAAGTCGCTGTTGTATAGTTCGCGAATACCCGAATAACCGAAACCCCAGGACCGGGCTTAAAAGGAGGAGGAGAAAAAGACTCGTGAATACGGTAACCACGAACAATCGAAGAGCAATATAACACAGGTAAAAAGCTCCAGGCGGTGCCTTAGCAACTAAAATGGAGCTATCGTTGGTTTTAGGGAATACAAACTTCAGAACATCATTACCTAACAGGGCAGACCAATGGTATCGAAGTCTGAACCATTCTTCGGGGAGTTGATCTGGCGAAGTAATGGACTCTGCGCTACCTACCTGGAAGGTCTGGACGCGTTTATTATTACGATATGTGGATACAGAAAATGCGCCTAACGATGAGGTATACCATTGAGGCGCAAGTACAGATCGTAATGGTTTCTGGAATTGGGGCTTTTCAGCAAATACCATGCATACAATCCATCCTGCAATTTGGTCAGGCTCCGCTTTATTGGGCAAAGGTATCCATGCACGTGCAAATTCAGTATATAACTCGGGATTCTCCGGCACATTATACCGGATAACGGGTCGCAAAGCGGCCAGCCGGAGTTGTTCTTCTTCATAAGGAATGGTGAGTTCTGATAATCGAAACCGGCTCCCCCAATCCGGAGTATCCAGTGCAGTCGAATAATCAGCCAGCGAGTTACCTTGTTCATCCGTAAGAAAGCCATATACCGAATAGGGAATAGACAACTCATTGATCAGATTTTGAGTCAGTTCATCAAAGGTGGATTCGGTTACCGAAAGTCGGTTTTTGAAATCGGCATAAAGATTCGTTTCCAGTTGAGTGCGCATGTTTATCACCAATTCGGTAGCATAATCGTCGGCTTGTAACTGACCTGACGAGTCCACCTGGTTATAAATCGCTTCGGCCTCTTCCTCTATTGCCTGATAATATCGTCCTATGAGTGTAGGAGCGGCTATCACCGTACTTAACAGGCTAAGCCAAAGCAGAGCTCCAATACGGGAAACCTGATATAATGCTCCCGGAAGCATGCGCTGGATGAACGATCCTCCACCTATTAACAGAACCAGGAAAATCAGTACATCTCCCCCGGAGATCCGATGATCTACTATGATCCAAACCAGTAGAAGGATGGTAAACCCGGCAAACCAGTAGGGGTAGAAAGTCCCGGGGTTGGTTACCCCTTTTATTGTCTTAGCCACACGATGAATCGCGAAAGTAGTACTGGCAACGATGGCTATTATCGTACAAACATAGATGAAAAAGGATATGGGAAGCGCCAGGTCGGTTGTTATCAAATCAAGTAAGGCATGCGAGCTGGCCTGCTGAAGGAGCATCCAAAAGTACATACCAATGCAACAAAGGAGTATTCCTTGCAGAACATTAACGAATAAGACTTGCCAGCGTGCTTTTGGTTGTTTGGTTATGTTTGAATGTAGTGCCCAAAACATAAGTACGGTACTTGCCGTCCAGGTTTTGATCAGGATAAAAATCTGCTTTAGTAAGCTGTTTGATATACCCGGATCAACGAAAAGTAGTCCGAGTGTTAAAAAAGACACCATAAGTGTAAGCCCAGGATGAGCTTTCTCACGATACAGGCACCAGAAGAAGAACCCAATAGCAACAAAGAGCGCAGATAACCAAAAAAAGAAGATTTGTTGTGTTTGATGCTCTTGCTCCAGCTTACTGATCACTGCTGCGGAATCGGCCGCTTCTGCGAATAATAATCCAAGTGTATCTCCCGAAGAGGAGTAAAAGATTTGATGCTCAAATACCGAAGGCGTACGCTCCCCGAAGAGTGAAAGCTGCACCGGATATCTGGTTTCAGCAGAAGAAATCTCAGCGTGAATGTCCTGGTCAAAAAGAAGTTGCTGGTCAAGGAGTACTCTGGTTATCAGGCAGTTATTCTGACCTATAACCTGTACAAACTCGAAATACCGAACGTTGTTGACCTGTTTGCTACTTGTAACCTGATCAGGACGTGCGTTTTTACAGGATTGTTCCATGCCCTGCGTATAACCGCTCCACTGTACAAGCTGATGGCTCTGTATATAACCTATTCCCCAAAAATCATACTCCATCCACGGTAATGAATGGTTCGCGTTAGCGGTATCCAGACTGGCCCATTGCGATTTTAACCGGATGGATCGATCAATGAAGTCGGCTTCTAAACTGGAGATCTGCTCATTTAACGTACTTAGTGAACGCTGGGCAAGTTCAGAAGATGGGGGTTCGGTGTTCTTATTCCTGGTAACAAGAGCTAACCCAATAAGAAAACACCCTAAGGAAAGGGTGAGGAAAACTCGATATGTGTGTAAGAGAGCAAGGCGCACATAATCATACTTTGATGCATCGAATATGCCTTTAAATCAAGGTCGAATCAAGTTTGGGATACGGTGATCGGGTACCCCGGAAAGCACTTGCCGGATAGCATTTGCTGCAAGCATTCCAATGGCTTCTCTTGTTTCATGCGTGGCGCTGGCAATGTGAGGTAGTAGTGTGCAATTTGGTGCAGTAAGCAGTTTGGGGTGGATATGAGGTTCAAGTTCGTATACATCCAGTCCGGCACTTCCTATAATGCCCTGATGGAGAGCGTTGGCCAGTGCTTCTTCATCAACAATAGGTCCCCTGGAAGTGTTAATCAAGCAGGCATGAGATGGTAAAAGAGAAAGAATTTCTGCATTTACCCGATGGGTGGTTTCGGGAGTTAACGGACAATGTATACTCAGTATATCGGAACGCGATGCAAGGGTCTCCAAATTGTCAACATACTCTACATTAAGCGCTTTCTCCTCTTCGGGAGCAAGTCGTGATCTGTTATGATAAAGGACAGATAATCCAAAAACCTGTGCTCTTTTTGCTACTGCTTTACCGATTCTTCCCATTCCGAAAATACCCAGTTTTTTTCCGTTCAGATCCATGCCAAGAAAACCCAGCGGTTCCCATCCCTTAAATGCTCCATTACGTAAGGCAGATTCTGCCTGAATAAATGAACGGGTGGTAGCTATCAGTAGTCCAATCGTAAAATCAGCACAGGCTTCCGTTAATACATCGGGAGTGTTTGCAACTTTTATCCCAGCTGCTCTGGCCGAATCTACATCGATATTGTTGTATCCGACGGCGAAATTGGCAATAATTTTCAGTTTTTTTGCTCTCTGAATCACGGAGGTTGAAACCGGAACGGATAACATAGTGAGCAAGGCATCATAGGATTCAATAACCTGCTCCAGGGCACCTTTTTCTTGAAACTGCCCCTTTTCGCCTATTGAAACATCACCGGTTTGTTTCAGAACACCCAGCACCTTTTCAGGAATGGGTTCGGTTACCAGAATTCTTGATGGCGTCTTCATTTATACGAGATGACGTGCACTCAAGGATCCTGATCGGTTACGTACGTGATGACGGCATCATTCCACATCCGTTCAATTCCATAAAAATCCCGCTTCTCTTTACTCATTACATGAACAACCACATTCACAAAATCCAAAATGATCCACGACCGCGCGTGTACCCCTTCTTTCTTCCAGACCCGATCTCCAATTTTTTCTCTCACATCATCTTCTACAGCATCGGCCAGGGCTTTGATTTGAACATCAGAATTACCGCTGCATACCACAAAAAAATCAGCAAGTGTGGTTAACCCGGATACATCCAGAACCGTGATATCAACCGCTTTTTTTGAGAGAAGCGCCTCTTTTATCACGTCTACCATGGTTTCTGACCGGACGGGGTCATCTTCATAAGCATGTTCAAACTGTGTGGTTGTAGGTTCAGAGGGTTTGGTCATATCCTACTTTGTGTTTAGGGATTCAAAGTCGTGTCCAATTACCAGGGTTACGTCCAGGTAAAAGTCGTCCGATCGTTCAATAAGTACGTTTTCTTCATCAATACCAAGTGCATCAGCGACTTTACGGGCATTTTTTGATGATCCGGTTCTGGAAATTACAATAGAACGCTGTAGTTCGAAATGCTCAAAATTTCCTGTTTCAACTACATCAAAGCCCCTGGATCTCAATACATCTGTAAATGTGGTGGCAATTCCATCAATACCACATCCATTCAAAACTTCCAGCTGTATGATATCGCCAATAAGTAATGATTGCTGTTCAGCTCGGGTATTCTCAATTCTGGGGTAAATAACCCGCGTAACTAATGCACCCAAAAGAACCAGCAACAGTAAGCTTAAAAAAGCAATTACAGCATTTAAGATCAGTGATTTTTGAGAGGGAGCGTTAGAGGTATCGCTACTATCCATTCACCAAAACTGGGTTATCTGACCCCGGGGCCAAATGGGCCAAACGCGCCACCGAATCCTTGTTGCTGGAAGGGTGAGAACCCAAAAGGTAATTGCTGGTACTGAAATCGAATAACGGTGTTATCGCTAATCTGATAGTTCAGTTCTGCATTTCTGATCATAACCTGTGCATTCATCCCGTTATTCTGTGCGCCAATATTTCCACCGAAAGGAGAATGCATTAACGAAACGTCTACCCGGCCATTGAGGCGGGGTGAAAAATTGAAAAACATGGTGTTCGTGTAGGCATTCAGGTTTTGATAGTTGCCACCAAATGACGAAAAACTCATCTCATAGCTGTGCTGCATCACAACGCGATCACGAAAAAAATTGGATAAAGCAGATTGTACGGTGGGAGCCTGAGAGTTAATTACAGTACCTGAAAAGGAGTTTGGATTCCCCAAATCTCTTCGGAACTGTGCTTCGGCCGGTATAGAAACGGCAAGAGCAAGAAATAAACTAAGCAGAGCGAATAACTTCATGATACTACACAACGAGCTATGTTGATGAACATTATACCAAAAGCCGGGGAAAGATTAAATAGCAAGAGATTAGAATCAGGGTTGAAATGAGGGGAAGAACCCCTTATTTTTGCAAACTTTTTAAGTTACCAACCTCAGCAAAAGGCCACTCTGTATGGAGAGAATGAAATTAACGGATTTTAAGTATGAAATTGAAGGGTTAAATATCCCGGATGCACCATTAAAAGACAGAGATGCCGCAAAGCTGATGGTACTCAATAAAAAAGAGGGGACGATAAAACACGAAGTATTTCAAAATATTGATAAATACTTCAACGAAGGTGATGTGTTAGTGTATAATAACACAAAAGTTTTTCCGGCGAGATTAAACGGGAAAAAGGAAAAGACGGAAGCTGATATAGAGGTTTTTTTACTGAGAGAGCTTCAGCCTGAGAACATGTTGTGGGATGTGCTTGTTGAGCCTGCCCGTAAAATTCGAATTGGAAACAAGCTCTACTTTGGAGAAGGTGACGACGAATTGATGGCTGAGGTTGTGGATAACACCACCTCACGTGGGCGTACAATTCGTTTTCTATTCGACGGCCCTAATGAACAACTTTACTCCCGGTTAGATGAATTGGGTAAAATGCCGCTTCCTCCCTACATAGAAAGAGAAGCTGTAGACGCGGATAAAGACCGATATCAGACGGTTTTTGCCTCGGAGCGTGGTGCTGTTGCTGCTCCTACCGCAGGAATGCACTTTACGGACGAACTGGTGGAAAAAATTCGGGCGCGGGGAGCTCATTTTGTACCCATTACTCTTCATATTGGGTGGGGCACTTTCCGAAATGTAGAAGTTGAAGATCTGACGAAGCATCGGATGGACTCTGAGAATTATTTCATTTCCGCAGAAACGTCATCTGCTATTAATACGGCACTGAAGAGCAGGAAGAATAAGGTTGTTGCTATAGGAACCAGTGCGGTTCGTACCATTGAAACAAGTGTTATGGCAAGTGGGATGTCTAAACCCGGAACCGGCTGGACGGACAAATTCATATACCCACCCTACAATTTTAAGATTACGGAAGGGTTGATTACTAATTTTCATCGTCCTGAATCTACTCTAATGATGCTCGCTGCGGCATTTGGCGGATATGATTTTATTATTAAGGCATACGAGGAAGCGAAGCAAAGTAACTACCGCCTGTTCTCTTTTGGCGATGCAATGATGATTCTTTAGGGCATGGATCAGCTGGCAGTCATTCTTCCGGCTGCCGGCTCCGGTAGTCGTCTCGGTTCAGCAGTACCCAAACCGTTTATTGAAATTGAGGGAGACCCTATTCTTTCTCATACCTTAATGTCATTTCTTGGGGTTAAGCGACTGCGTCAAATTATTATTGCAGTATCATCGGATCAGGTTGCTCATACGGAGCAACTGTTAAACAACGTGTCAGCCAGGCGTTCAGACGTTATGTTTGATATCGTTGAGGGTGGTGCAGAGCGCCAATATTCCATTCACAATGCCCTCCGTTCAGTACATAATACTGTCGAACTGGTTGCTGTGCATGATGCAGTACGACCTTTTGTTCATCCGGATCATATTGAGGCTTGTTGCCGGACCGCGTTGATTCATGATGGTGCAGTATTAGGTGTTCCGGCAAAGGATACGATCAAGCAGATCGCGCCGGACAGGGAAATTCAGGTTACGCCGGATCGATCGCTTTTATGGCAGGCTCAAACTCCACAGGTATTTCGTAAAAGTATGCTTATCCGGGCTTATGAGTCGGCGATAGCTGAAGGTTTTGTGGGGACGGATGATTCTTCTTTGGTTGAGCGGATTGGTGGGAAGGTAAAGATGGTTAAAGGAGGTAGGGAAAACTTGAAAATTACCTATCCCATCGACCTGGAGATTGCAAAACTAATTATTAAATCAAAGAATGTGCCATGATTCGTGTTGGGTACGGATATGATGTTCATGCATTTGCCGAAGGCCGTAAATTGATATTGGGTGGGATTGATATCCCTTATCATAAGGGACTTTTGGGGCATTCCGACGCCGATGTGTTGCTGCATGCCATTACCGACGCATTACTGGGAGCGCTCGCTTTGGGAGATATCGGGGCGCATTTTCCTGATACCGACCCGCGCTACAAGGATGTTGACTCCCGGGTGCTACTCCGGGATGCCTACCGGTTAATCACCGAGAAAGGATATGTATTGAGTAATTTAGACGCCACCGTGGTTGCGCAGCAGCCCAAACTGGCTCCGCATATAAAAGGTATTCGGGCCACTATAGCAGAAGACCTCGGCGTTACGCTTGACCAGGTTTCTGTCAAGGCAACAACATCTGAGTCTCTTGGCTTTACCGGTCGTGAAGAAGGGATTTCTGCTTCTGCCGTGGTTCTTATCCATCATACTGAACATGGCTGACCAAATCGTTCAATATGTTGTTGAATGGGTTAGTGCAGCATCCCCGCTGGTGATATACTTGGTGTTTTTTGCAATTGCGTATCTGGAGAATGTTGTTCCACCGGTACCCGGCGATATTCTTGTCGCCTTTGGTGGTTACCTCGCAGCCACGGGTATTATTGGGCTTTTCCCGCTCTGGCTATTGACGGTTGTTGCTTCCGTGTTGGGGTTCATGAATATGTACTGGTTGGGAAGAACGTGGGGTCTGCAGATCCAGAATAACAGAGATAGTCATTTTATTCTCCGGTTTATCGATTACAGTTACTTCAGGAAGGGAAAGTTGTGGATGAAAAAATACGGGCAGGGAGCCATCTTGCTGAACCGGTTTTTGGCTGGCACGCGATCAGTGATCTCGCTCACAGCAGGTATGACGCATCTCCCCGCACCCAGAACGGCGGTGAGTTCTTTTATAAGTTCGGCTCTTTGGAATGGGGTTCTTATCGGGTTTGGCTGGTTTGTTCAGGATAACTGGAAAATGATTGGTGGCGTACTCTCCCGCTATGGCTCTGTGATACTGGTTGTGATAGCTATAGCAGTTTTAGGGCGCTGGATTTGGGTGAAGTTTTACAAAAAGAAAAAAACATCCACTCAACGTTAACTCAAAAATTTTTTAATTCGCTGGTATTGCTTGTCCCATAAGCGGTTTTTATCTTATAGGTCTTTCGCAAAAAAAGCCAGTGTAGCTCAGTTGGTAGAGCAGCGGTTTTGTAAACCGCCGGTCATCGGTTCGAATCCGGTCACTGGCTCGTCTTGTGAAATGGGGAGATACCAAAGCGGCCAACTGGGGC
>JBCBST010000081.1:0-14817 GCA_039819115.1 Bacteroidota bacterium | reverse complement strand
CCGTTAATTTGTGATCGTTAGGTTATTTCCTTGTTTGGAATCTGATGGAAGCTATTGATTCAACTAAACCGAGTCAAATAAAAAACGTGTTTAACGTGCTTTAAATCGATTATTTTACACTTCAGCACACAAAGTTAAGGATACTTTTATGGTCCGGCCAATTTCCAAATTCCATAGAGTTGATTAATTCGAACGGTATAGGGAATTTCTTAAACTCTATGGGAACCAATGAGTTAACCTTTTCACTGTATGTGCTGCCTAAAATGATTGTTTCTGCTGTTTCTGCCGACTTAATCATTTCTGACTGTTCACTACGTGAAAAGATTAAAATCCGGCTTTGATTGATTGATTGGTGGAGGAATTCTACAAGTTGAGGCAGAGAAACCGGAGCTTCTCCCTCATCGGTAGAGATTAAACCGGAAAGTACCAGCATAGGCGTTTGAGGAAGCTGATCAAAAACAGCTTGGTTGAACAGGAGTTCATCGCCCTTCTTTACAATCATATTCTTTCGAAAGGGATGAGTACCTATGGCAGATACGTTTTGATCGGCCAGTAGCCCAACCAGTTTATGATTCAACTCAAGCATACATCGCCGTTGAGCCTCAGCTCTTGGAGTGCCATTCTGAAGCAATCGCTCGGTATACGCGCTATCTCCATGAATAATAATGCCGCGACGTTCAGGATGCTTTGCGAGTGCACGGGCAAAGGAAGTGAGGAATATTGGATTTTCCAGGTGGTCGTAATCCAAAACGGCTATATATGTGCTCAAATCTGCTTTCTTAATTCGTTAGATCGAAAACTATACGGTAGCAAGTCAACGGTTTGGTGCATCGATTTTGTCCCGTCCGCATGATGGAATTGGATAGGATGGAGGGGCATAAACTCATAAATCACTTGTCGGCATGCCCCGCACGGACTACTGAAATTCCCTTTTTCGGTATGCAGTTCCATACGGTCGAATGTGGTAATACCTTCCGTTACGGCCATAGAAATAGCCAGACGCTCAGCACATAGTCCATGAGCCCAGTCACTGAACTCTACGTTTGCCCCTACCAGATACCCTTCAGGTGATTCCAGATAGGAGGAAACTCGAAATTCCGAATTTGGAACCACGGCAAGGGGTAATGCTTCTTTCAAACACTGTTCGATGTCCACATTCTCGGTTTTTAGGTAGGAATACAGGGAAAACGAGTGTTCCGTATCTGCCTCTTGTATTTCCAACTCAAACTCCTCCCGAAAAAAAGGGGGTACATACTGGTCATGTTCAATAAAGACCGTTTTTGGAACCTGCCCAGCTAACAGACAATGGCATATGGCACCCTGAACAGCGCCTATGGTAAGTGGAAATGAAACATTTTCGATGCGAACGCCACCAAAAAACTCTCCCTCAACCGATTCAATAACACAAGCTTCCGGTTTTCCGGAATAGGGGACATAAGCTCGTTGGGAAAGTTCGGTTAACTTCATCAGTTTTCGTCCATTGCCGACCAGGCCGCGTTGTTTATCTGAGCACGGATGGTATTTATTTCGTTTCCATATGTTCTGCTTGGCCACGTGCGGTTTGTGAGTAAAACTACAGCCATATTCTTATCAGGGTCAACCCAAATGCTGGTACCCGTAAAACCTAATTGGCCGAAAGCTGAGGCACTGGCGAGATCACCAGCCGTAGAATACTCCGATGATTTTAAATCAAACCCAAGTCCACGTGGAACAAAACCAGATTGGTTGCTCGTGAATTGAGCTAAGGTTTCGGGGTTGATATAACTGGAGCCATGTATGTACCCTTTGTTCATAAGCATGTAGACCCACTGAGCAACATCGCTGACCGTTGAAAATAATCCTGCATGTCCGGCCAATCCGTCCATCCTGTAAGCCAGCTCATCATGAACCCGGCCATGAATTCTTCCACGTTTATATTGGCGGTCTATTTCGGTGGGTGCAACCCGGTTCAGTATCTGCTGTCCCTTTTGGTAAGGATTAGCAAATGTGGAGGTCAGGGATAATGGTCTGGCTATCTCAGTTTCTAGTACTTCTTCCAGCGATTGATTGGTGACTTGTTCTATGACCTGGCCAAGAATAATGAACCCCAAATCGCTGTAGGCAAACTTAGAGCGGGGTGGATAAGCGAGCTGTACAGAGGCAACCTGACTTAGGATGGCTTCTTTCGATCTGGATGTGCTTTTTGGAGCGATGTAGGGTGGTAGTCCCGATTGATGAAGCAGGAGGTCGCGTATGGTGATATCCTTTTTTTCGGGGATATCGAATGCAGGCAGATATATTGATATACGGTCATCAAGTGATAGCTTCTTCTGATCAATAAGCCGCATGATAAGGGTAGTGGTACCCAGTACTTTCGTAACGGAAGCCAGATCGTACAGGCTCTGCTCTCTTACTCGGAATCGTTTATCATAGTCATAATAGCCGAATGCCTTTTCATAAATAAGAACACCGTCTTTAATAACACCCACGGTAGCCCCGGGAAAAACCGAATCGCGGATGGCCTGTTCAATGGTTCGGTCAATCTCAAACAATTTCGAAGAGTTTACTCCTACGTCTTCAGGATGCCCAGGCCGAAGCTGTTGCTGCTCAATGGTAATTCCATCTCCTGCTGTGTATCCTCCTGGAATATCGATAGGGAGACGACCACGAGAGGTTGAGGCTCCAAACAAAGCCGGTGCAACGGCATCCATTTGTTGGTAGGTGTTGTACCAGGCCAGAACATGTACATCGGCTTTACCTGTTGTTTTAAGGAGATAGGGATTCCCGAATGAGATTAAAGCCGTTGGTTTTTCCAGTTTAAAAAGGCGATTCAGAAACTGTTGCTGGCTGGAACTGAATTGCAGTTGCTTTCCGGTTCGTAAATGAATGTGAGAGCTTACGATAATTAAATCGGCGGCTTCAGCACGTTGAACAATGTAGGATAAATCTCCGGAGCTGGATCGTTTGTCGTACACATAGCGCTTGACTGATGGGTGATAGGTACGAAGATTACGGGCAAAATGAAGCCCTTCTTCTTCATTAACCTCGTCAGTAAGGGCTATTAAAGCAATTTTGGGATACTTTTTGGGGTCGATCGGGAGAATGCGGTTGTTGTTTTTCAGTATGGTAACCGATTCACGGGCAATACGATCGGCAATAGCTTTATGCTTTTCGGAGTGCACTTCCAGATTCAGTTTGTCGAGGTCTACTTCTTTCTTTCCCAGGAGCAGGCCGGAACGGTACTTCAGTTCCATGATTTTTCGGAAGGAACGGTTAATGCGTTCCTCGCTGAGTGTTCCGTTTTGAACCGCCAGTTCAATATCCTGTATGGCAGAGCCCACATCGGGACTAATCAGCATGATGTCAGCACCGGCTTCCAATGCTTTTATAGCCGCTTTACCGGGCGAAAAGTGAGCGGTAATCGCTCTCATTTGCAGACCATCGGTCACAACCAGCCCATTGAAGTTAAGGGAGTCAATCAACAGGTTATTAAGTACAGAATTATCTAATGTTCCGGGAACTCTGGTTTTTCCGTCACCAATCTTGGGAAACGCAACATGTGCGCTCATCATACTGCCGATATTCTCTTGTATTGCAGCCCGAAAGGGGATTAACTCCAGGGTATCGAGGCGGTCCATACCATAATTCACAATAGGCATAGATGCGTGAGAATCGAATCCCGTATCGCCATGCCCCGGAAAATGTTTTGCCGTAGCAATGACACCTTCGCTTTGTGCTCCACGAATAAAGGCGGCTCCGAACTCGGCCACTTTTTGAGGATCTCCGGAAAAAGCCCGGACATTAATGGTGGGATTATCCGGGTTATTATTCACATCCAGAACGGGAGCGTACATCTGATGCACGCCAAGAGCCTTTGCTTCTTTAGCCGTTATCTTACCCATCAGGTAGGCATTCTCTGCGTTATCGGTGGCTGCAATACCCATAGCAGGTGTAAAACGTGTGGATCCTTCGACCCGCATAGCCGCCCCAAATTCCATATCCTGAGATATCCATAAGGGTATCTTCGATAACCGCTGAAATTTATTGGTGAGTGCTGCCTGACCGTACACATCACCTCTGAAAAACATGATTCCACCCACATTATACGCTTCAATCAGTTGGGCGATACGTTGATACGATTCACCACGACCGTTTTCAAAACGACCATACGCTGAGATCATGAATAACTGACCAATCTTTTGATCAAGAGGAGTGTATGTGGTTAGAGAATCCAGCAAGCGTTCTCTTTGTGTTTCATGAAGACTTGCGAAGGTCTGGAGCTGGTGAGATTGGATCCTGGGGTTAAATGCAGGAACTCCTTGCCCGTGTAATGTACAGGGGATAACTGATAGGAATAAGAGGACCCATATATGGATGTAATATGTAATTCTGACTGTTTTTATGCTCCCTCCAACAATGCCGTCTGAATGAAGGTACGTGTACCTAAAGCTTTAACCAATAGGCGTATGATAGCAAAAGAGGCGATTTATTGGTTTTTTGGAGGTTCCAGGCGCATCAGGCGCGTATTTCGAGAAAATAAGGAGCTATCCTGTACCAGCCATTTATACGATCCGTTCACCCAGTCTTCGGTTTGGTCGCCAAAGTGGACGCTAAACGGATTACCCGATTGACCGGTAGGAAGAATACTATAGGTTTTACTCATATCGGAGAGATCAGCAATGCGGCGTATGGATGCGCCAAGTACCATCTCAAAAGGTTCTTTCCAATTGTACTGTCCGTTATTTATGCTCATACCGTGGGCCACCGCAGGGTAGGGCCCTTTACTTAGCACATTGTTGACCATCATTTTTAATCCGGCACCAGCATCAGGTGCCCGTGCTGCTTCTTTGAAAATTGGAGGACTCAATGTGACCGTATGTACGTTTTCCCATCTCCATTCAAAGGGTTCGTTGCCCAGAGAATCGCTCAGAAAAAGAAGGGCGTCACGCATACTTTGAACCACGATGTCGCTTCGTGATTCAACAGCATCGGTGGTTACATCGTCAAAAAGTGGAGACTCTGTATTCAGCAACTGAGAAAGGGTACGCACGGGTACAATTTCGTGTTGTAAGAAATGAGCGTAGGCTTCTTCTCCAAATTCATCTTTTAGCGTGTTTTCTGTGAACTTGAGGAAAAACGCATCAAAGATTGTTGCTGCTGTTTCGGTTGGGGTGTATTCATAATTCCAGTTTTCCAGGTAGGAAGCAGCCTGAGAGAAATCGTAAACGGCCTGACTATTGAGAATGTCGAGTACAACAGGGGTAACTGAAGCAGCAAACGAGGAGTATGAATCGGTTTGAAAGCGCTGGAAATCATCGGAGGTAAACACGGAGTCGGACGTCAGAAGGGTTTCAATACGACGAATACGCGATGGCGGTTCCCAAAAGGTTGCGATGTAATAGGGATATACATCTGTGGTAATTTTATTGTTGGCATTTGCAATCCAACCTTTTTCCGGGTTGATGAGGGAGGGCATTTCCTCAAAGGGTATAAACCCCGTCCAGTCCTGGGAAGGATCCCAGCCGTTTCGAAGGGTGAGTGGATCACCACTCCGGATGGGGATTAACGCTCTGGAGTACATTGCGATGTTCCCACTTACATCGCCGTATACAAAATTCATTCCCGGTACACCAAAATGTGGGAGTGCCTCTTTGAACTGCTGAAAATTTTTACTCCAGTTAATACCGTACAGCGCACGCATTTCATTGGTGTTTTCATAACCGGTCCATCTCATTGAGATCACCTGGTCGTTCGTCAACTCCGGTGAGGGATAAATATCTGAGATAATGGGGCCATGACGGGTGTATCGTACTTCATGGACGATTTCATCTCCATTTTTCACTTTGATGATTTCCCGGGTCTTTAGAAAAGGCTCGAACACGGCGGTGGTGTCGTTCAGGGAGTCGGCTACGTATTGCCCCCGATCGGCAGGATCGACCTGCTCCAGAAAGAAGTCGGTATCGTCAGCCATTATGCTGGTGATAGACCAGGCAGAGTGGTCATTCTGGCCTACAACAACAAATGGGACGCCGGGTGTCGTTGCACCAGATACGTTTTTTCCCTGTACATTAAGGTGTACCTCGTACCAGATTCCGGGCATGAATAACCCCATATGCGGATCTCCGGCAAGCATGGGGTAACCGGTTTCCGTTTTGCTTCCATCCACCACCCAGGCGTTACTTCCAACCTGGCTCCCTTGTTGATTAAGTAATTTTCTCCGATCCATTTCCTGGCGAAGCATAGGCATCGTAGCGGTTGTGAGTCGGCCGGATTCATCATCATTCAGGGTGGTTGGAGCGTCTTCAGGAAAGCGTAGTCTAAGTTCTTCGAACTGTTCAGGGGGCAGAATAGATTTGAGGTAACTATAGGTAACCTCGGTCCACCAACTGGTGTTCATATCCCATCCTACCATTCGGGCAATAGCCAGCGTACGGGTAGGCTCCCAGCGTATGGGTTCTATCCCGGTTAATGCAAACTCAACGGGCAGCTTATTTCTGTTTTCGTCAATGTAGGTGTTGATCCCATTTGAATAAGCCGTTAACAGGGTTCGTTCCTGCTCATTAAGTACCTCTTTTTCCAACTGTTTTGCTGTTCTCCAAAACCCCAGCGTACGTTGGTATTTATCGAGTTGAATCAGTTCTTCTTCGTTGCCAAAAAACTCAGCAAAGCGTCCTTCAGCCAAAATCTGAGAAACCGTCATTTGCCATAACCGGTCCTGGGCGTGTACGTATCCCAGGGCATAGTACACATCCGGTTCGTTAGCTGCGTAAATATGGGGTATACCGAAATCATCCCATTGAATGGTAACGGGCTCCTGTAATCCATCAAGAGATAGGGTTATTTCGTAGTCAGGTAAGGGTTTATAAAAGGTCCAGTAAAATGCCAGCCCGGCAACCCCCATTATTAAAATGATAAAGAAAATGAGTAGTCTGCCTATCGTTTTCATACAAGAGGAGTAGGGTTAATGCGTGCAGTACGTTACGCTGTGCATGTTAAAACTGGGCGAAAAAAGCTTTTATGAATGGATTGGGTGGTACACTATTCATGATATTGAGATCTTCTCCGATACCGGTTTCTTCATCCAGGAATGCAAAAATACGCTGGATAGGGTTGTTTTGAAACAGATCATTAAAGACTTCAAGACTGGTTTCTGATGAATTGTCAATGATGTGTAATAACATCTTGTCGTAGGTTCGGAATCGTAGTGGTGATTTGGTAGGTAACACCAAATCGGTTTCATCTAAAATAGACTCGGCCAAGGCTTTGGCGTGTTTTTGAACACGCATAAAGGTGTACCCTGTACTTGGTTTTGATAATCCGGCCGAGATTCCAAGATTCATAACACCAGGGGCATACCAGGGTAAATAAGGACGATCTTCCATAGGTATTTTACCGGCTTCTCTCCGGTTTATTCCAAAATCAAAACTATCAATGCTATACTTGATTCTCAGGTATTGCCTGATTTTATATTCATACAATTCCACTTTCTTTGGGTTTCTGGAAAAGATCGTGTATTCAAGCAGGGCTTCACGATTGCTCCAGGGTAATACATACATGAAACCAACTCCATCATCCCATGCGTCATCAAAATCCATGAATGTGACCACATCAGGGTCGAAGTTGGCTTTTTTAGATACAACGTCCCAGCCTACGAAATGCTGAATGAGGGGATATTTGATTTTTTTAGGATTCAAACCCTGGGGCGGAAGGGCACTTTGAAAGATGGCATCAGACTCGTAGATACGTAATCGGGTGTGTACTTTTCCGGATTCTATCGACTGTATTTCCTCTTCCTTAAAGTCCACATGTCCCCACCAGTTTAGTTCTCTTTTTATGAATGAGGTAAAGTCTCCACTTCGAATGCAGTAATAGCTATATGGGTCTAACCGGTGTTCCAGCTCGTTTTGATGCACATTGGTCGTACACGTAGACCACGTCTTATGTATGATATCCGGAAAGGGAGGATCATCCTGTGACCAAAAACACCAGGTTTTATTATTCCTGGGGGCCAGGCTCTTATCAATAATGAGGATACGGCCTTCATATTCGCCCTCTCTCAGGTACCAGGCTAACGATAAACCGGCCAATCCACCCCCGGCGATGATAATATCATATGAATCCTGGTCAGTACTCAATGTTCACGTTGGATTTAGGTTTAGCGTCAACAGTAAGGGTAAACACATCGGGACGGGAATAGTGCCCATTGCTGTCCATAAACAGGTTACCGTCTTCTATGGACGAGATATCCAGGTCCGCTAACAGTATGCCCGCCTCTTCAACAACAGGTTCAATCAGGTAGCTGGTATCCGGCCTGATTACCGCACTCCCTCCCTTTAAAGCGAAGTTATCGGCATCCAGTGGGATAGAGTTAATGAGTGTAAGCGCCTGATCCTCCTCTTCACCTTCAACAACAGACGCCAGCCCCTCTAAGAGCTGCCCTTTCGTAAGCACAGCACCACATGCAGCCACATAACACTGCCCCTCGAATGCATATTGTCGACTTGCAATATGATGTAAATCTTTAACCATCGGCCATTGAGCAATGTGTACATGCTCCTGCATATCATGCATGGCAGCACGTGCAAGCGGCATCCAGTGCTCCCAGCAAATCAAACCTCCAATGGTTAGATGGTCATGTTCAATCGTTGTTAACGTACTGCCATCGCCCATTCCCCAAATCAGTCGCTCGGTATAGGTAGGCATGAGCTTACGATGCAGGTCGTAACTGCCATCGGGTAAAAAATAAAAGATCGTGTTGTACAGTGTTCGGCCTACCCGCTCGTGAGCCCCCATGATGAGAAGAACCTGTTCGTTTTGTGCCGTTTCTGATAATACTCGAAAGTGTTCATCCTCAATGGCTATCGAGTTACGAAACAGAATGCGATACATCATATTTGCCGGTGGATAATCCCATAATCCGGCCTTAGGTGCAATATCCAGCCAGATGGGATAACCCGGAAGCCAGGTCTCAGGAAATATAACGGTTTGAGCTCCCTTAGAAGCTGCTTCTGTAGTGAATTGAACCGCACGTTCTACGCTCTTACCCAGATTCATAAACACAGGGGCGTGCTGTACAAGAGCTATGGTATGAAGGTGTTTTGACATATCAGGATTTGAATATAGTTCAAAGTATCGATAAATCGTGTATCATCTGAACTCAAAAAGCATAACCCCAATAACGTGCTATGATTGACCTGCGAAGCGACACGGTAACCAAACCTACTCCGGAACTCCTCCAAGCTATGATGGAAGCAGAAGTAGGTGATGATGTGTTCGGCGAAGACCCTACGGTAAATCGGGTTCAACAAAAGGTAGCGGATTACTTTGGCATGGAAGCGGGGTTGTTTGTTCCAAGTGGGGTGATGAGCAATCAGCTGGGGATCAAAGTACTTACTCAGCCGGGTGATGAACTGCTGATGGACGAAAAAGGGCACATTTTTAATTACGAAACAGGAGGAGCTTCTTTTTTATCGGGAGTGCAGATTCATCCTTTGAAAGGTAAACGGGGCAAACTGAGCCCGGAGGATGTGCAGCATACCGTTCGTGGTAGCTTTGACTGGGAACCCAGAACCCGGGTGCTCGCCATCGAAAACTCGACGAACAAAGGGGGAGGAGTATGCTATCAAAAAGAAGAGCTCATTGAGCTAAAATCGTTTGCCAGCAAGCATGATCTGTCGTTTCATATTGACGGGGCCCGTATCTGGAATGCGATGGTGGCAACCCATATAGAACCTGCCTTTTTCGGAGGATTGGCAGACACGATTTCTGTCTGCTTTAGTAAAGGACTAGGTGCACCGGTAGGATCTATGTTATTGGCATCAAACGAACGGATAGGTCTTGCCCGACGGTATCGTAAAATGTGGGGTGGAGGTATGCGTCAAGTGGGGTTACTTGCGGCCGCTGCTGAGTATGCACTGGATCATAATCTCAGTAAACTGGAGTTAGATCATCAGCGGGCAAGGCAATTAGCACAGATCATCAGTCAGCATCCCGGTTTATCCATTGATGTAGAATCAGTAGAAACAAATATTCTTATGTTCAATACCCTGAAAGAAGATGCATCGAGCCTGGTTAACAGACTGTCTGCTCAGGGTATTGGCGTTGTTCCATTCGGGCCCAATACCGTACGGGCAACATTTCATTATCAGGTAACAAATGACGATTTTGAACGTCTTATTCATGTCTTCGAGACCCTCTAACCACTTAATTGTAAACACCATGAAGAAAAAAGCTATTCTCCTGACCCCTGTTCTGTTAGCAGTGATGTTAGCGTTAACGGTGCAAGCTAACCGCATGCATCATGAAGAAGAAAGCATAAAAACTGTTATTGAGTCGGGATATGTACACGGAGCCTTTAATGAACTGAACCCCGAAGCGATGTTGAAGACGTTTCACAAAGACTTTGCCATCTTTTCACCGGGTGAAAACGGCGAAATCAACAAATACCCCATCGCTGTATGGGCAGAGCGAACGGAACAGAGAAAAGCCGATCCGGATTTCAATCCCGAGAATAACGTATGGGAACACAAATTTACGCGAATCGATGTATCGGGTGAGGCAGCTGCTGTACAAATCGAGCTATACAACGGTGGCAAACACATATTTACCGATTATCTTTCGCTCCTTAAGTTTGATAACGAGTGGAAAATTGTAGCGAAAGTATATCACCGACACCTCACACCATGATACAAAAGGCGAGATGCATCGTCTTTTTTTTATTTGTGGCATTTCCCTGTCAGGGGCAAACAGAATATACTGGAATCGTCTGGGATGCTGAGTTCAACCAGGCGGTTCCTTATGCAAACATCGGGGTTCCGGGCACAACCAAGGGCACCGTATCAAACCTTGAAGGGGTATATCTCATATCCGTTAGCTCCGGAGTAGATTCTCTGGTCTTTTCCTCAATCGGATATCACACTCAAACCATTGCTCTCCAGTATCTTGCAGAAAACGATACGGTTTATCTGATGCCAAGAGTGTATGAGGGAGGAGAAATCATCGTTCGTTCCAAAGGCTATAAACCCACCCGGTCTTTTGGGAACAGGCAGAAGAAAAAAGGACAAAGCTTTGGGTTTGAAACCAGCCAAAAAGGGGGGCAAATAGGTTCAGTTATTCATTTTCGGGATACGACATTAGTGGAAAGCGCTCACTTTGGAATCAATTTTACAGGGGGCGATAGCCTGCTCTTCAGAGTACAGGTGTACCCATGGGATAATGGCGTTACAGGAGAATCTGTCCTACCTGAAAACGTCCTGATTTCGACGGTACAGGAAAGGGGGTATATCCATGCCGGTTTGCTCCCGTACAATCTCCATTTAAAAGGAACGTATCTGCTTACGCTGGAGTGGCTGGATCGAAGCAGTATGATCAAAAATGAAGGAATCCGATTCCGGGCAAAAACCGTTCGAAGGAAGAATAACACAACGTACCTGCGATACAATGCTATAACTGAGTTCGAACAGTTGAAATACGTGAACTATCAACTGGCATTTTATATCACGGGAAAAGAGCTGGCTCATTAAGTGAGTTTTGAAACTTGCTTAGTTCAATTGTATGTTCTCAAGCCTTTATTAACGTTTGACTTCGTCATTCTGTCCGTCAGCCGACGGACAGAATGACGAAGTTTGGGAGTCTGTTCGATATGAATATGCTCATCGTGATATTTTGCGGAGATTTATTCCACTTGGTTTGCAGAGTGTAAACCACAGCGGTTTAAAAACCTTAGGTAATCTTTTTTTAAAAACCTCACATCTACAGAAATGGCAGAGCATCCAGCGGATTTACGATAAAGCCTGCTTTAGCGCTCCTACTACCTGTCGAATCTGGGCTTCTGTTATAACGAGTGGAGGAACCAAACGAACCACATTACCCGCGGCTGCATTCGATAGTACACGCTGCTCAAACATGCGCTCCACCACCGGGCGACCTGGAACAGAGAGTTCAACCCCAATCATCAGCCCAAGTCCGCGAATATCAACCACCGTTTCTATACCAGCGAGTTCATCCTTGAGTAGGTTCATCATGAAGGCACCTTTTTCGGCCGCCTGTTCCACGATTCCTTCTTCCTCAATGGCGTGAAGGGTAGCTAAACTAACGGCTGCCGTAAAGGGATTTCCACCAAAGGTAGTACCATGTTGGCCGAACGAGAGGGCAGAGGCAATCTCTTCCCTGGCCATGACGGCACCAACAGGGATTCCACCGGCAAGGGCTTTAGCCGCTGCCACTACATCGGGTACGATATCATACTGCTCATAAGCCCAAAAAGTCCCCGTACGACCTACTCCACACTGGACCTCATCGATGATGAGCAGGATCTCCAGTTCATCGCACAGAGCCCTTGTTTGCTGCATAAACTCCGGATCGATCACATGCAGTCCTCCCGATCCCTGCACCGTTTCGAAGGCAATGGCCAGGGTCTGATCATTGGCTGCTGCTTTGAGGGCATCGAAATCATTGAAAGGAACCTGTTCGAACCCGGAAGGTAGGGGATCAAATCCCTCCTGGTAACTGGCTTTGCCCATCGTAATGGTCGTAACGGAGCGTCCGTGAAACCCGTTAGACAGGGTGATCATATTACCAGACTTTCCTTTCGCTTTTCCCCATTTGCGAGCCAGTTTAACACAGGCTTCCATGGCCTCAACCCCTGAATTACACAAAAACACGCGATCCAAACCTGGCGTAATCTCCGCTAGTTTTTGGATGAATGCACTTTGAGCCTCCGTGTAGTAAAAGTTGGACACATGAAGCAGTTGCTCACTCTGGGCTTTGATCGCCTGAACCACTTTAGGATGGCAGTGCCCGAGGTTATTTACTGCTATACCCCCCAAAGCATCAATATATGGGGTGCCGTGAATATCCCATACGGTGGCTCCAAGTCCTTTGGATAAGGTTACCGGAAACCGGTTATACACCTGGAAGTGATGCTGGTGTTCAAGATCTTGTGCGTTCATGTAAGGTTGTGAGCTGATCGTTTACAGAGAAGGTACAAATTCAAAGAATAGAGAAATCGTTTTGTAATCTCTGGCATGATTTTTTTCTCTTCATAGACCTGATAAACCAAGCGGTGTAGGATGTTAATTCTGCGCGAATATGCTCCCTCTAAATTGCCCACTAGTTTTTCATAGGGAGGATATTCTTCAAAAGGGTTTTCCCGGATAAGTTCGAGTAACTCAATAATTTTTGGTTTTAACCCAGACGAATCTGCCTTTTTTGCGTCTTTCTGTGCCTGTTTTGTATAGACTAGCTTATACTTACTCACCAGTCGAGTTCTTCATCGGTTTGATCAAGAGGGGTATTCATTCCATCTAAAATGGATTCCTGCATTCCGGGAATGGAAGTGAGGTGCAAGGTTTCCTGAATAGATCTCCAATCTTCTTCTCCGATTAAAATGGCGTTGGTACGTTTCCCTGTTATCTGGATGGGTTTTCGGGTATCAGAAGTTTCATCAATCAATCGGTAGATGTCTTTACGGGCCTGGGTGGCAGTAAGTGTTTTCATGATTCAGCGTGGTTTTTATAACATAACGTACGTTAATACGTTCGTTTTTTCAAGAAAGTATGCCCATCCATAAACAAATCAAGAAACACGTTTGAAGAACAGGAAAATCGTTTTGTGAAGACGTTGCAATCTTCTCTATTCCTATTCAAAACATGAGAAAAAAGATGTCACATCCTCTGCTTCGATGGGCGGATAATCATCTCGTTAACGTCAACATCAGCTGGTTGAACTATTGCATAGTGAATGGCTTTAGCTATTTCTTCTGCCTCAATAGCGATATTGGTGAACGCCTTTGTACCCTGCTTCACTTCGGGCACGGTAATGTGATCGGTGAGTTCCGTCTTGATGGCGCCCGGACTGATGTTGGTTACCCGGATAGAGCCATCCGATTCCATTCGTATGCCCTCGCTTAATGCGCGCACAGCAAACTTAGTGGCGCAATACACGGCAGCTCCGGGAAATACAACATGACCGGCAATCGAGCTCACATTCACAAACTGTCCGGAGCCCTGAGCACGCATCAGCGGCTGAGCGGCGGCCACTCCGTTAAGCACGCCTTTGATGTTTACATCCACCATCCAGTT
This sequence comes from Bacteroidota bacterium, assembly GCA_039819115.1. Classification (GTDB taxonomy): domain Bacteria; phylum Bacteroidota; class Rhodothermia; order Balneolales; family Balneolaceae; genus JBCBST01. The sequence goes on along the minus strand of JBCBST010000081.1, from coordinate 757 downwards.
CCATTCTTCCAAACGATTCATTTCCACTGGAGACAGGGGCATGACACCGGCATTGTTGACCCACACGTCCAGGCTTCCATAGGTCTCTTTGGCGGTGGTTGCTGCTCTTTCCATATCTTCAAATGAAGTAACGTCCCCCTCAATCGCAATGGCCTGTCCACCGGAAGCTTCAATATCGCTCACCAGTTGATCTAATCGTGATTTACGGCGAGCAACGGCTACTACTTTTGCTCCGTCTTTAGCGAGTATGCGAGCTGTTGCCTCTCCAATTCCGCTACTTGCTCCGGTAATAACAACAACCTGATGTAATGTTGAACTCATAATGCTTTTCTTGTTTGATCGTATTATTCGTTAATAAGGATGAATATATCACAACTCAGACGAGTATGTTTGTAAAGGAATGTGGTGGAAGGGAGGAAGGTCTAAACCGCATCTGAGTCCACTCGAAACACTTATAGAAGCACATTCAGACAAAGCTGCTAATTGCTAACACTGCGGCAATAAAAGCAACAAAATAAAGCCCAACCGGGGTAAATGATTCGATCCTGTCTTTTCTTATAACCAGATTTTGAACGGGTTTGAAGAGTGCGATACTCAGGCAAAACACAGAAGCGATTGCACAAGTGATCCCTTGTATTTTAAGGCTAAGAGGAGAGAACATGCCTTCAATTTCTCCCTGACCAAAGTAGAAGGCGATGAGAAAACCTATGTTCCAAAAAATCACAAACCCGATTAAGACTGATTTTTTGATAATTAG